>DATGSB010000063.1:0-6408 GCA_035303045.1 Actinomycetaceae bacterium
AGCCCGGCGAGGACCGGCCCACCGCCGTGTCGCACACACCGTCACCGACTGCGGCCGAGCGCCCGCAGCCGCCGGCCGCGGGCACCCCCGCACGCGATGCGGCCGCGCCCGCGCCGTCGCAGGCGGAGGTGACCCAGACGCCGGCCGCGCCGCCGAGCATCGCGGAGGAACCCGCGCCGGTGGCCACCGCAAAGCCCGCGGTCGCCGCCTACACCCGCCGCCCGGCGTCCCGCCAGGAAGCCGGCGAGGCCACCGGCGAGGCGAGCACCGAACGACTCCGTGGGCCCGCGGCCCGCGTGGTGACGAACATGGAGGCCAGCCTCCAGGTCCCCACCGCCACCTCGGTGCGCGCGATGCCGGCGAAGCTGCTCATCGACAACCGCATCGTCATCAACAGCCACATGGCGCGCAGCCGTGGCGGCAAGGTGTCGTTCACCCACCTCATCGGCTACGCCGTGGTCGAAGCACTGGCCCATGTGCCGGAGATGAACCATTCCTACACGGAGTTGGACGGCAAGCCGGCCGTCTCGCGCCCCGCGCACGTCAACTTTGCGCTCGCCATCGACCTCCCGAAGCCCGATGGCACCCGCCAGCTGCTCGTGCCCTCCATCAAGGCTGCCGAGGAGATGGACTTCGCGCAGTTCCGGGCGGCGTATGAGGACCTGGTGCGCCGAGCGCGGGACAACAAGCTCACGGTGGATGACCACATGGGCGGCACGATCACCCTGACGAACCCCGGCACCATCGGCACCGTGCACTCGATGCCGCGGCTCATGTCGGGCCAGGGCACGATCGTCGGCGTCGGCGCACTGACCTACCCGGCCGAATACGCCGGAGCGGCGGAGGAGACTCTGGCGCGAGCCGGCGTCTCCAAGATCCTCACGCTCACCTCCACCTACGACCACCGCATCATCCAGGGCGCGGCCTCGGGCGAGTTCCTGCAGGTGCTGGAGAAGAAGCTCCTGGGTGAGGACGGCTTCTACGATCGCGTCTTCGCCTCGCTGCGCATCCCGTATGAACCCGTGCGCTGGCAGCGCGACGTCTACGTCGACCCCGACACTGAGTTGGCCAAGCCCGCACGGATCGCCGAGGTCATCAACGCCTACCGCACCAACGGCCACCTGATGGCCGACGTCGACCCGCTGGCCTACCGCCAGCGCCGTCATCCCGACCTCGACATCACCACCCACGGGCTGACCCTGTGGGACCTGGATCGCACCTTCCCCACCGGCGGCTTCGCGGGCACGACGAGGCTCCCGTTGCGCGACATTCTCGGCATTCTGCGCGACAGCTACTGCCGCACCGTCGGCGTGGAATACATGCACATCCAGGATCCGGCCGAGCGGGAGTGGCTGCAGGGACGTATCGAGACGCCGTACGAGAAGCTCAGCGTGGAGGAACACCTCCACATCCTGCGCAAGCTCGGCCAGGCGGAGGCGTTCGAGACCTTCCTGCAGACGAAGTACGTCGGCCAGAAGCGCTTCAGCCTCGAAGGCGGAGAGTCGCTCATTCCGCTGCTGGACACCGTGCTCACGGGCGCGGCGCGCGAAGGCATGGAGGAAGTCGCCATCGGAATGGCCCACCGCGGCCGCCTCAACGTGTTGACCAATATTGCCGGTAAGTCTTACGCCCAGATCTTCTCCGAGTTCGAAGGCAACGAGGATCCGGAGTCCTTCCAGGGCTCCGGCGACGTGAAGTACCACCTGGGAACGGTGGGCACCTTCACGGCGCCCACCGGGGAGAGCACCGGGGTGTACCTCGCGGCCAACCCCTCCCACCTCGAGGCCGTCAATGGGGTGCTCGAAGGGATCGTGCGCGCCAAGCAGGACCGCATCGACCTGGGCGAGCGTGGCTTTTCCGTGCTCCCGGTGCTCGTACACGGCGACGCGGCCTTCGCCGGCCAGGGCGTCGTGTGGGAGGTGCTCAACCTTTCCCAGTTGCGTGGCTACCGCACCGGCGGAACCGTCCACGTCGTCGTCAACAACCAGATCGGCTACACGACGGGGCCGTGGAACTCGCGTTCCACCCCGTATGCGACCGACATCGCCAAGGGCCTGCAGGTGCCGATCTTCCACGTCAACGGGGACGACCCCGAGGCCGTGGTGCGCGTGGCACAGCTGGCCTTCGAGTACCGCCAGAAGTTCCACAAGGACGTCGTCATCGACATGGTGTGCTACCGCCTGCGCGGCCACAACGAGGGTGACGACCCGTCGATGACCCAGCCGGTGATGTACTCCCTCATCGACAACAAGCGCAGCGCCCGCAAGCTTTACACGGAGTCGCTCGTGGGCCGCGGTGACATTACCGAGGACCAGGCGCAGGAGGCGCTGCAGGACTTCCACGCCGAACTGGAGAAGGCCTTCGCCGAAACCCGCGAGACCATCCAGCCCCCGGAGCCGCAGGTCGAGCGGGTGGCCGGACTGGAGCTGCCCGCCTCCCAGCACACCGACGCCGGCACGATGGTGGGCTGGCAGACGGCCGTGGCCCCCGAGGTGCTGCACCGTATCGGCGAGGTACACACGAGCCCGCCGGCCGACTTCAGCGTGCACCCGAAGCTCGAGCGGCTGCTGGACCGCCGCGCGAAGATGGCCCGGGAGGGCGGCATCGACTGGGGCTTCGGCGAATTGCTGGCATTCGGTTCCCTGCTCATGGAGGGCACCCCGGTGCGCCTGGCGGGCCAGGACTCCCGCCGCGGCACCTTCGTGCAGCGCCACGCCGTGTTCCACGACTACTCGACGGGGGCCGAATGGACTCCGCTGTCCTACCTCACCAACGATCAGGCGAAGCTGTGGGTGTATGACTCCTCGCTCAGCGAGTACGGGGCGATGGCCTTCGAGTACGGCTACTCGGTGGAGCGTCCCGATGCGCTCGTGCTGTGGGAGGCGCAGTTCGGCGACTTCGTCAACGGTGCGCAGACCGTCATCGATGAGTTCCTCTCCTCCTCGGAACGCAAGTGGGGCCAGCGCTCCTCGCTCGTGCTGCTGCTCCCCCACGGCTACGAGGGACAGGGGCCGGACCACACCTCGGGGCGCATCGAACGGTTCCTGCAGATGTGCGCCGAGCAGAACATGGTGGTAGCCCAGCCCTCGACGCCGGCGAACCACTTCCACCTGCTGCGCCGCCAGGCCTACGACCGCCCCCGGGTGCCGCTCATCGTGTTCACGCCCAAGCAGCTGCTGCGGTTGCGTGCGGCGGCCCCAGCGGTGGAGGACTTCACCACCGGCGGGTTCCAGACGGTCATCCCAGATTCGGGTGCGCAGGGCACGGTCAACCGGGTGCTGCTGTGCTCGGGGCGGGTGTACTACGACCTGGCTGCGCGCCGAGAGAAGGACGACGCGCGCACGACCGCGATCGTTCGGTTCGAGCAGCTCTACCCGCTGGACCAGGAGGCGGTGCGCGCCGAGCTCGCCCGGTTCCCCGACGCCGAGCTCGTGTGGGTGCAGGACGAGCCCGCCAACCAGGGGCCGTGGACGTACGTCTCCGACCACCTCACCTCCGAAACCCTCGGCGGGCGCGAGCTGCGGCTGGTCTCCCGGCCTGAGGCCGCCTCTCCTGCCACGGGGCACTCCCACGTGCACAAGATGGAACAGGAGCAGCTCATCCAGCGCGCATTCGGCTGACCCCGCCACGGCGCGTGCGACGGGGGCGGTGCGGCACTTCGGTGCCCGCACCGCCCCCGTTTGCCGTGAGTGTCACGGGACGCGCCGGGGCCGGGCAGCGCCGGTTGCCGGACGGGGTTCGATATGTTCGCTCATATGGCGGAGGGCAGGGTGGACGACGTGCGTATCTGTGTGGTTGGTGACGAACTCGTGGCCGGCCTCGGCGATCCCCGCGGCTTGGGGTGGGTCGGTCGTGTCGCGGCGCGCACGACGAGCGAATCCCCGTTGTTCATCTCCCAGCTCGCCGTTCCCGGCGAGACCTCCACCGCGTTGTCGGCGCGGTGGGAAGCCGAATGCCAGCGCCGCTTCGCTTCGGACTCACGCAACTTTCTGGTCGTCGCCCCAGGCGCCGCCGACCTCGTCGCCGGCCTCTCGCTGGCGCGCAGCCGGCTCAATCTCGCCAATATCCTCGACACCGCCCGCGCCCAGCAGATCAGCTGCTTCGTCGTTGGCCCGCCCCCGCGCCCCGACGTGGACGCCGCGCAGCTCGCGGCGCTGTCCGCGGCGTTTGCCGATGTCTCCCATCGCCGCCAGGTGCCCTTCGTCGAGACCTACGCGCCGCTGCACAACCACGATCAGTGGCTCGCCGACGTCGCAGCGGGCAACGGGCTTCACCCCGGCCAGGCCGGTTTCGGGTTACTCGCCTGGCTCGTGCTCCACAACGGCTGGCACGAGTGGCTGGGGCTTGCGCAGCCGTAGGCACCTGCTGGACGACGGCCACCGCCCGCGGTATGGGACGATGGGAGCCGGAACAGCCTGCGGCTGTCACGGCTAGGGAAGGAGACATATGAGCAAGCGAGGACGAAAGCGCAAGGCTCGCCGCAAGAATCCGGCGAACCGCGGAAAGCGCCCCAACACCTAACATCCCCGACACGAAGGGGCCGCCCCCAGGTGGGGCGGCCCCTTCGTCGTGACAGCTCAGGCGTCGTGCAAGCTGCGCGTCGTCAAAGCTCAGGCGTCGTGACAGCTAGCTAGCTCAACGCGGGCGACCGCTGCGCAGGATCCCGATCTGGGTGACGACGCGCATCCGGAGCTCGGTGGGCGCCACCTCGAAACAGGAGCGGCGCAAGACCTCCCGCAGCCGATTCTCCGCCGCTACCGCCTCACGGCAGGTGGCGCAGTCGGCCAGGTGGCCCCGAAACCGAGAGCATGCCTCGTCGCTGATCTCGGAGTCGATGAACTCATACAGCTGGGCCAACAGCTCGTCGCACTCACCGCTGCCCTCGGCGTCTTGCGGGCTGCGGGCTGAGGCATCGCTACGGGCTGGGCGGTCGCTGAGGCCCGCGTCGTCGGTGCGGGCGCGCGGCTCCGTCATGACTTCACCTCGGTACGAACTCCGAGCCCCCGAGCGTGGTCGGCGAGCCGTTCCCGAAGTTGGCGCCTGCCGCGGTGGAGCCGCGACATCACCGTGCCGATAGGGGTGCCCATGATTTCGGCGATCTCCTTGTAGGCAAATCCTTCGACATCCGCGAGGTAGACGGCGATCCGGAAGTCCTCGGGCAACTCCATGAGTGCGCGCTTGATCTCCGTATCGGGTAAGCGCTCCAGGGCCTCGGCTTCCGCCGATGGCAGGCCCCTGGAGGTGTGTGAGGCTGCGCGGTGAATCTGCCAGTCCTCCACCGAATCGGCGTCGGACTGCAGCGGCTCGCGCTGCTTCTTGCGGTAGTTGTTGATGAAGGTGTTGGTGAGGATGCGGTAGAGCCACGCCTTGAGGTTGGTGCCCGGCTTGTACTGGTGGAACGCGGCGAAGGCCTTGGTGAACGCTTCTTGGACCAGATCCTCGGCGTCCGCCGGGTTGCGCGTCATCCGCATCGCGGCACCGTAGAGCTGGTCGATGTAGGGCAGCGCGTCAGTCTCGAAGCGCAGCGCCCGCTGCGCTTCGGTTTCCTCGGCTGGGGCCCGTTCCGGCTCGTCCCCGTAATCCTCACTCATCACCTTCGAGCCTAGCGGTCTCGCTTCGTTGCTGCGTTCGCTGGCGGCATCGGGCGGCGCCCCCGGGCCTCTGCGGCCCGCGGCGGCAATGTCTGGGAGTTCAGCGGTGATCATCTGGCGCATCCTCCGATGAAGCCGCTGTCACGACGGTCGATCTGCCTCATATGGGGTGTAACGCCCGGACTGCCGCACGCATTCCAGTTCGCTGCGCATTTAGGCACCGAGGGCTCGCCGGATGGCCCATATTGCGGTAGCAATAAGACATGAGCATCTCTCGTCGCCTCGCCCGACCGCTTCTGTCCGCCACCTTCATCGCCGACGGCATCGATGCCGTGCGCGATCCGCAATCGCATGTGGACCGGGTGGAACGCATCACCCCGCTGCTGCAGAGTGTCGGGGTGCCCCCGAGCCTGACCCGCGATCCCGTGAGCCTCGTGCGCGTCAGCGGCGGCATCACCACGGTCGCCGGCCTCATGCTCGCCACCGGCCGCAAGCCGCGGCTGGCTGCAGCGGTGCTTGCCGCGGTGCACCTGCCGGTCATGCTCGCCAACAACCCGGTGTGGACGGCGCGGGACCGCGAGGAGCGCGCCGACATGCGCCGCGGCCTCATCCGCGGTGTCAGCCTGCTGGGCGGGCTCGCCATTGCGGCACTCGACCGTGACGGCAAGCCGTCGCTCACCTGGCGGGCCGCCAACCACCGCGAGCACCGCCAGAAGGTCCGCGCCGCCCGCAAGAACGACTAGCCGCAGCTCGCGATCTGCGGAGCCGACGGAAAGGTAAGACGAGCAGCGCCGCCCGCGGCGCGGCGGCTACCCTC
>DATGSB010000064.1:0-3281 GCA_035303045.1 Actinomycetaceae bacterium
CGTACTGCTGTGTGAGGGTCGAGGCACCCTGGATGTCGTCGCCCCCGATGTTGCTCACCATGGCGCGCATGATGCCCTCAAGGTCCACGCCGTTGTGGTCGTAGAAGCGGTGGTCCTCCACCGCGATCACGGCATCGCGCATGTGGGGGGAGATCTCGTCGTAGGCCACGAGGATCCGGTTCTCCGCGAAGAAGGTCGCCATCGTGTTGCCCTCGGCGTCGAGGATGACGCTCTGCTGGGAGGGGTCGGCGATCTCCAGTTCGGTGGGCAGATCCTGGAACAGCTCGGTGCTCGCCGTGCTCACGGCACCGGCCGTGGCCACTGCGGGCAGTAGCATCCCGGCCGAGAGGATGCCGCCGATGCCGGCGACGAGCAGGAAGGCAAGGAGCAGCGCTAGCAGCTGCGGTGGTCGCACCGCGCGGCTGGTCGGCTTCTGGCTTGGTGGCATGGGACTACAGTACGCGGCACGCGCCATCCGCTGAAGGAAGGTGACCGTTACCACCCTCGTTCGGCGAGTCAAATGACGGTCTCACCCGGCGGAAGCATTACTGTGTTGGGTTCCACTTTACGGTCAACCGGGTTACCGTTTGATCAGATCTCAGCGACGTAGCTGAATACGTCAGTGGCAATGACGCACTGTCGGTAGAGGGGTGAAGATGGACATCGACGTCGATCAAACGTGGGCGGCCCGCGCCGCATGCCGATCCCTGGATCCCGATGCGCTCTTCGTGCGAGGAGCAGCGCAGCGATCCGCCCGCGAGCTGTGCTTCTCGTGCCCGGTGCGCCTGGAATGCTTGGCCGAGGCGCTCGATTCCCAGGCGTCCTTCGGGGTGTGGGGTGGGCTCACGGAACGGGAACGGCGGGCGCTCCTGCGGCTTTATCCGGGAGTCGCCTCGTGGGAGGAACGATTGCAGGACGAGGACGACGAGATCATCGCCGAGCTGCGCACCGCGCGAGCGCCCCGCATCCTCGCCCGCAGCCGCCGTCGCTGACGGCAGTAGGATGACGCCATGACTACGTGGGAGTACGCGACGATTCCGCTCATCATCCACAACACCAAGGGCATCCTCGATCAGTGGGGCGCCGACGGCTGGGAACTCGTGCAGGTGGTGCAGGGCCCCAACGACGGGCTCGTGGCCTACCTCAAGCGGCCACGCTCGTGACGAGCGCCAGCGATCGGCTGGCCAAGCTGGGGATCAGCCTTCCGCAGGTCCCGCCCCCCGTCGCCGCCTACGTGCCCGCCGTGCGGGTCGGCGACACGGTGTGGACCTCGGGGCAACTGCCCATCGTTGACGGCGAACTCGTGGCCACCGGCAAGGTGGGGCAGGGCGAGGGGCTCATCGACCCCGAGCGGGCGGCCGGCCTGGCGCGCACCGCCGCGCTCAACGCCCTCGCTGCCGTGGCCGCCAAGGTCGGCAGCATCGACGCGGTGTCCCAGGTCATCAAGGTCACCGGCTTCGTCGCCTCCGACCCGGCCTTCACGGGCCAGGCGGCCGTGATGAACGGCGCCTCAGAGCTGCTGGGTGAGGTGTTCGGCGCCGTGGGCGTGCATGCCCGCAGCGCCGTCGGCGTCGCCGTCCTCCCGCTGGACGCCCCGGTGGAAGTCGAACTCGTCGTGGCGGTGCGCTGAGCGCAAGCCTCAGCGGGCGCGGCGCTGCAGGCGCATGATGTCGAGGATGAGCACCGCCCGGCCCTCGAGGCGGATCCAGCCGCGGGAGATGAAGTCGGCCAGCGACTTGTTCACCGTCTCCCGCGAGGCGCCCACGAGCTGCGCGAGCTCCTCCTGGGTGAGGTCGTGCGCCACCCGCAGGCCCTCCGGGGTGTCCTCCCCGAAGCGTTCGGCGAGGTCGAGCAGCGCCTTGGCGACGCGGCCCGGCACATCGGAGAACACGAGGTCGGCCAGCGCCTCATTGGTGCGGCGCAGCCGGATCGCCAGCTCCCGCAGCATGTGCTTGGCCAGCGCCGGGCGGTGGTCGAGCAGCGACATGAACTGATCGTGGCGCAGCTCGGCGAGCCGCGACGTCGCCACGGCGGTCGCGGTGGCCGTGCGCTCACCCGGCTCGAAGAGGGTGAGCTCACCCAGCAGCTCTCCCGGTCCCAGAATCGCCAGGAGGTTCTCCCGGCCGTCGCGTGAGCTGTGCCCGAGCTTGATCTTGCCGTCGAGCACGAGATAGAGGCGGTCACCGGGGTCCCCTTCGGTGAACAGCGTCTCGCCGCGTCGCAGCGTGGTCTCCACCATCGCGTTGCGCAGTGCCTGGCGAGCGTCGTCATCGAGGGCCGCAAAAAGCGGCACGGAACTGATCGCGGTGTCGTCCACGGTGTATCCCATCTGTTGATTCCGGCGCATGCCGGGCAGCGGTGCATCTCACAGGTATCCTGCCACCGGCCGGCCTGGCACGCGCGAGACTTGCCCGACAACTGCCGAATCCCAAGGTTTTCCAGCGCATCCAGTGGCGCCGCACCCGCAGTGAGACCGAACTAAACTGGTGGGGATGACTGCTTCGCACAGTAGCGCATCCACCGCGGGTGCGGATGCCCTGCTCGTGGACGAGCGGCTCGCCGAGGCATGGCCCGATGCGCGTTGCGAGCTCGACTTCACCACCCCCTTCGAACTGCTCGTGGCCACCGTGCTATCGGCGCAGACCACCGACGTGCGCGTCAACGCCGTCACCCCCGAGCTGTTCGAGCGATTCGGCAACCCCGAACTGCTCGCCGGAGCGGAACAAGAAGAACTCGAGGCGATCCTGCGCCCCCTCGGCTTCTTCCGTGCCAAGGCCACGGCCCTGCGCGGGCTGGGCGCCGCCCTCCTCGCCGACCACGGCGGGCAAGTGCCCGCCACGCTGAAGGAACTCGTGGCGCTGCCGGGGGTGGGGCGCAAGACGGCCAACGTCGTGCTCGGCAACGCGTTCGGGATCCCGGGCATCACGGTCGACACCCACGTCGGGCGCCTCGCCCGGCGCCTGGGGTGGACCACGCACAACGACGCCGTCAAGATCGAGCGTGACATCGCCGACCTGCTGCCGGCCGAGCGGTGGACGATGGCCTGCCACCGCCTCATCTTCCACGGCCGCCGGGTGTGCCATGCCCGGCGCCCGGCCTGCGGTGCGTGCGTGCTGGGCGACGTGTGCCCCTCCTACGGGGAGGGCGAGACCGACCCCGAGGCCGCCGCGGCCCTCGTGCGCCTCCCGGAACCGCCGAACTGAGGCCCACGCGGGTGTGGTCGAGGCCCGCTCAACCGAGGCCCGCCCAGCGGAGCGTGGCCGCCGCGACGCGGCGCTAGG
>DATGSB010000065.1:0-7785 GCA_035303045.1 Actinomycetaceae bacterium
GAAACGTGGTCCTTCGTCATCTGGGTCGCCTACGCCGCCTACCTGCACGCGCGCGCGACGCGCGGCTGGGAGGGCCGCCGGGCCGCCTATTTCTGCCTCGCCGGCTTCGCGCTCGTGCTCGGCAACTACTTCATCGTCAACCTGCTACTCAACACGCGTCACGGGTACGCCTTCGCGTAACTCCCGCGTCAGTCCCGGCTCGGCCGGCCCTCATCGTCGGTGTCCCCATCGTGCTCCGCGGCGTCATCGCCTGCTTCGGCACCAGCCGTACCCTCGCCCGGTCCGGCACCGCGGGTGACGTCGCGGTCGAGGCTGGCAAGAAATTCGGGGTCATCATCCGGCGCCATGGGCCGGGCCGGGCGCGCGGGTCGGCGGGGCGGGCGGGACCCCGGCCGGGCAGCGGCGCCGGCCTCCGGGTTGATCCGGCTGACGACGAGCCACGCGATTCCCGCGATCGGTTGCAAGACGAGGATGAGCACGACCCACAGCGGCTTGGGTACACCCCCGGGCAGGGGTTCCTCCTCGTAGCGAATGCAATCGATCAGCGCGTAGATGGTGACGACGAGGATGAGGATGAACGGTAGGAAACGCACGACTCAAGCCTACGTCGCCGGCCGCTCGCGGCGGAGGTCTGCGCCGGAGCACGCGTAGGCTAGGCACGTGCCGTTCCTCATCTACTCCGCGCTGCGCGTGCTGCTTGTCGCCGGTGCCGCCGCGGGGCTCTATCTTTTGGGCTTCCGCGGCCTCCTGCTCGCGGCTCTGGCCATCGTCATCGCCGCGATGCTGTCCTTCCTGTTGCTGCGCAAGCACGCCAACGCGACGGCCACCTACTTTGCCGAACGACGGCAGCGCAAGGCGCGCACGGTCGATCGGGTCGATCGCTTCATCAGTGACGAGGCGGCCGCCGAAGACGCAGAGATCGAGCAGCGGGAAGCCGGGGCCGACTCATCAGAGCGCGAGCGCGGCTCCGAGCAATAGGCCGTAGGCCAACTCGATGAGCCCGGTGTTGCGCAGCGCCGAGATGAGGTCGCCTCGCGACGCACCGCCGAGCACCCGGCGGCTCACCAGCCACACCGGAACGGCGAGGACGAGCACGCCCAGCGCGGCGGGGTGCGTGCGCGCGATCGGCAGTACGAGCACGAGCGGGACGACGAGCAGGACGACGAAGGCTCGGCGGGCGGCGCGGTCGCCGAGCCGAACCGCCAAGGTGAGCTTGCCCGCCTCCCGATCGGAGGGCAGGTCGCGGATGTTGTTGACCATGAGCAGCGCACACGCGATGAGGCCGACGCCGGTGGCGCCCACGACGGCTTGCCACGAGATGGCCAGCGCCTGAGTGTAGGTCGTGCCCAGCACCGCGACGAGGCCGAAGAAGATGAAGACCCCGATCTCGCCGAGCCCGCGATACCCGTACGGGCGACGCCCGCCGGTGTAGAACCACGCGGCCACCACGCATAGCGCGCCGACGGCCAGGAGCCACCACGTGCCCGCCAGGGCGCACAGGACGAGGCCGAGCACTGCGGCAACACCGAAGGCGGCGAATGCCGCGGCGCGCACCGCACGGGGCGAGGCCGCACCCGAGCCGGTGAGTCGCTGCGGGCCATGGCGCACATCGTCGGTGCCCCGGAGGCCGTCGGAGTAGTCGTTGGCGTAGTTGACCCCAACCTGGAGGCTCAGCGCGACCCCCGCGGCGAGCACCGCCCGGGGAATCGAACCGGCGTCCAAGTCGAAGGCGGCGCCGGTGCCGATGAGCACGGGTGCCGCGGCTGCGGGCAGGGTCCGCAGCCGCGCGCCCTCAATCCACTCTCCAACGGTGGCCATTGCCCTCCTCGCACCGATGGCCCGGTTTGGGCCCCGCACAGAATAGCCACGCGCGCTGTCAGTGGCCGCGACGCTCCACTCCCAGAACACCGGATCGAGCTGGCTCCAAGGCCGCATCGCTCTCGAGCGCGCGGCTGGCAAGCGCAGCTGCGGCCTGCCGGTCGGGCTTGCCAAGGCCGCGCAGTGGCAATCGCTCGACGCGCACGAGCGCCCGGGGCGCGCAGTGCGCGCCGAGCTCGGCACGCACGTGAGCGCGGATCTCGGCTAGCGGGGGAGCGGGGCCGGCGATGACCGCCGTCACCAGCTGGCCCCATTCCGCGTCGGAGACACCGACGACGACGACGTCCGCGACGCCCAGCTCGGCGATGACGCGTGCGACTTCCCCGGCCGGCACGTTGCTCCCGCCGGAGATGATCACGTCGTCCAGCCGTCCGAGGACGACGAGACGGTCGCCGTCCCAACGCCCGCGGTCGTTGGTGCGCAGCCAGGTGCGGCCCCGGTGGGTGACGAAGCTCGCGGCGGTCGCGGCTGGATCGCCGAGGTAGCCGCGGGCCAGCGTCGGGCCGCCGAGCCACACCCGGCCCTCCTCGTCCACCCGGGCGGCCACGTCGTCCAGCGGTCGGCCGTCGTACACGCATCCCCCGCCGGTTTCGGTCATTCCGTAGGTCGTGACGACGGGCAAGCCGGCCTCGCGGGCGTCGGCGAGCAACCGGGGGGCGGTCGCTGCGCCCCCGACGAGGATCGCCGCGAGCCCGCGCAGGGGAGCGAAGACGGCGGGGCCCGCGGCGAGGAGCCGGGCCAGCTGGGTGGGTACAACGGAGAGGTAACCGGGCGTGCGAGGTGACAGCTCGTTGACGGCCGAGGCAAGCCGTTCGGCGTCAAAGCCGGTCGTCGTGTCGACGACGACGGGCCGGGTGCCCCCGACGTGGGAGCGCACGAGCACCTGCAGGCCAGCGATGTGATGCACCGGAAGGCAGGCGACCCACTGCCCCGGCCCGGCGAGGCGCTCGTACGTCGCGTGCGCCGACGCCACCAAGGCCTGTGGCGAGAGGTCGACCAGCTGCCCGCTGCCGGTGGTCGAGCCCGACGTGGCGATGACGACGCCGGGGCCAGCGGCGGGGGCCGTATCGGGCTCGGGCGTCGCCTCGGGAGGGTGCGGGAAGATCGCGCGCGGCTCCACACCGTCGAGCAGGCGACCCAGCGCGACCATGAGGGATTCGACGGCCGCCAGCGTCGTGCCGCCGGGCAGCGGGAGGGGGGTGAGCACGCGCCCAGCCTAGACAGCCGCCGTCCGCCAGCGCGGTAGCGTATAGCCCGATCTACGGAAGCGTGAGGATGAGGCGATGAAGGCGAGACGGTCGTTGGTGGCGCTCGCGGCGGCAACCCTGCTGCTGCTCGCGGGCTGCTCGGAGCCCGAGCCGCCCGAGCCGGTCGTCGTCGACCCCGAGGTCGTCGCCGACAAGAGCGCCGCCCCTACCGCCGAGCTGCCCGACACCTGGCCCCTCACGGGCGTGGCCGGGGACGTCCTCGAACGTCCCGCGCTCGCCGTCAAGGTCGAAAACTCGGCCCAAGCCCGCCCGCAGGCGGGCCTCGCCGAGGCCGACATCGTCTGGGAGGAGATGGTCGAGGGCGGCATCACCCGGTTCAACGCCGTCTACCACTCCGCGTTGCCCGAGGCCGTCGGGCCGATCCGTTCGGTGCGCCCCATGGACGCGGGTATCGCTGCGCCGCTAGGCGGCCCCCAGGTGATCTCCGGCGGGCAATCCCTCTTCCTGCGGGAGATGCAGGACGCCGGGGTGCAGCTCATCTCCCACGACGGCGGGGCCGCGGGCTTCTACCGCAACTCCCAGCGCCGCGCGCCGCACAACCTCTTCGGTGACCCCGAGGTGTTTCTCAGCCAGGCACAAGCCGACGATCCCCCGTCCGAGCAGTTCAGCTTCGCGCTGGATGCAAGCGCGGCCAGCGCCGTCGCCGCGGGCGAGGCCGCAACCGGGTTGCAGCTGTCGTTCCCGCGCGCCGCGCCCTCGTGGACATGGGGCGCCGATTCCGGCGCCTGGCTGCGCAGCGAGGGCGGCTCCCCGGCCCAGACCGCCGACGGCGAGCGGCTGGCGGCGAGCAATGTCGTCATCATGCGCGTGCAGATCGTCAACTCCGCCGGCCGCGACCAAAGCGGCGCGCCCGTGCCGGAGACGGTCATGACGGGGGAGGGGGAGGCCGTCGTCGCCAGCGGCGGTCACACGATCACCGGCACGTGGCGCAAGGACACCCTCGACGCCCCCGTCACCCTCACCGATGGCGAGGGAAACGTCATCGAACTCGCCCCCGGCAACACGTGGGTTGAGCTCGTCCCCGCCGATCGGGGCAACGTCACCGTCCAGCGCTGAGTCCGACCCCTCAGTAGTAGTACGGGAAGGGCGACCAGTCGGGGTCGCGGCGTTCGAGGAAGGCGTCGCGGCCCTCGACCGCCTCATCGGTCATGTAGGCCATCCGGGTCGCCTCACCGGCAAAGACCTGCTGGCCGGCGAGGCCGTCGTCGACGAGGTTGAAGGCGAACTTGAGCATGCGGATCGCCTGGGGGGACTTCGTCGCCACGATGCGCGCATACTCCAGCGCCGTGTTCTCCAGCTCCGCGTGGGGCACCGCCTCGTTGACGACGCCCCACCGTTCGGCGTCGCGGGCCGAGTACTCCCGGGCGAGGAAGAAGATCTCGCGCGCTCGCTTGTCGCCGATCTGACGAGCGAGCAGGCCCGAGCCGTAACCGGCGTCGAAGGATCCGACGTTGGCATCCGTCTGCATGAAGCGGGCGTGCTCGAGCGAGGCGATCGACAGGTCGCACACGACGTTGAGGGAATGCCCCCCGCCGGCCGCCCACCCGCTGACGGCCGCGATGACGACCTTGGGCATCGTGCGGATCAACCGCTGCACTTCGAGAATGTGCAAACGCCCCGCCCGCGCCGGGTCGATCTGTTCCCGCCGCTGCGCGGCGCCCGCCTGCGGATCGGCTTCCGGGGACTCATACCGATAACCGTCGCGGCCGCGGATGCGCTGATCCCCGCCGGAGCAGAAGGCCCACCCGCCGTCCTTCGGGCTGGGCCCGTTGCCCGTGAGGATGACGGCGGCGACGTCGGAGGTCATGCGGGCGTGGTCGAGGGCCTGGAACAGCTCGTCCACGGTGTGGGGGCGAAACGCGTTGCGCACCTCGGGGCGATCGAACGCGATCCGCACGACGGGAAGATCGCGGCCATCCGCCACCCCGCGGTGGTAGGTGATGTCGGTGAAGTCGAAGCCGGCGACCTCCCGCCAGCGGCTGGCGTCAAAGATCTCGGACACATCTGAGGTGGGCATGGCGCTCAGCCTAGCGGCGGCCCACCCAAAGTAGTACGTTAGTGCCAGTAAAATGGTACGTACGTCCCAGAAAGGGGAAGCGATCGCATGGCCTGGACGGTGCTCCTGATCTCCGGCGTCCTGGAGGCCGGCTGGGCGCTCAGCCTTAAAGCGTCCGACGGGCTGACGAAGCTGTGGCCGAGTATCGCTTTCCTGATCCTCATGGTCATCAGCCTGGGCGGCCTCGCCTACGCCCTGCGCACCCTGCCGGTCGGACCCGCCTACGCGGTGTGGACGGGCATGGGTGCGGCGCTGACGGCGATCGTGGGGATGGCGTGGCTGGGCGAGGGCGTCTCGGTACTCAAGCTTGTGTCGCTCGTGCTCATCATCGCCGGAATCATCGGCCTCAACCTCGCCACGGAAAGCGAGGACGCGGCGCTCGAAGCCGGCTCCGAAGCGCCCGTGGCCGCAAGCGAGGAATGAGCCGTGCCCACCGTCGGCCCGACGTGGCGGGCCCGCTGATGAAACCGGCGCGGCATGGCCCCAAGGGCCAGCAGCGGCACACCCACATTGTGGCGGCAGCGGCCCAGATCGTCGTCGACGCCGGGCCCGGGGCCGTCTCCCATCGCTCGGTCGCAGACCGGGCCGGAGTCCCGCTGTCCGCGACCACCTACTACTTCGACAACCTCGACGACCTGCTCTCCCAGGCCGGTCAGCTGCTCATGGCGCAATGGGCGGAGCAGGCCGAAGGCGTCGTCGCCCGGGCTGCCGCTCGTTCGGCTCCCGCCGACACCCCATCGCCGCAAGCGGCACGCCTCCTCGTCGAAGCCACATTGCCGCCGGAAGGCGTGGGCGGGCACTACCAGCAGCTCCTCGCCGCCCACGCGAGCCCGAGCCTTACGGCGGCCTACAGAGACGGCCGGAGCCGACTGGATCGCGCGCTGGCCGAGCTGCTCGATGTGCTGGGGCTCGATATCCATCCGGCGCTCGTGCTCGCCGTCATCGACGGCGCCGTCGTCAGCGCCCTGAGCGAGGGGCGCGACGTCACCGCGCACGCGGAGTCCCTGGTCGGGCGCCTGCTCGCCCTATCCTGAGGGCGTGCAGCAGTTGCCCGCGCCCACGGCCGTCTACTCCACGGCCCTGCGTTCGACCTTCCGCCGTATCACTCGACGCGACGGCGTGCTCCTGCACGGCTCCGCGGGCTGGGGAGAGTTCTCACCGTTCTGGGATTACGACGACGACGAATCCGCCCCCTGGCTGCGGGCCGCCGTCGAAGCGGCGCAGATCGGGTGGCCCAACCCGGTGCGCTCAGCGGTTCCCGTCAACGTCACGATCCCCGCCGTCCCAGCCGCCCGCGCCGCAGAGCTCGTCCGCGCTTCGGGAGGATGCCGGACGGCGAAGGTCAAGGTGGCCGAGCCCGGCCAGGGGCTGGGTGAGGAACAGGAGCGGCTGGCGGCCGTGCGCGACGCGCTCGGGCCCACGGGGAAGGTCCGCATCGACGTCAACGGCGCCTGGGATCTCGACACAGCCCGACGGCACCTGCCCATTCTCGATCGTGCCGCCGGGGGACTGGAGTACGTCGAGCAGCCATGCATGGCGGTCGCGGACCTCGCCGCGCTCCGCCGCGAGGTCGACATTCCCATCGCCGCGGATGAATCGATCCGCCGGGCGAGCGACCCGCTGGCGGTGCGCCGCGCCGAGGCAGCCGACATCGTCGTGCTCAAAGTGCAGCCGCTCGGCGGCGTGCGCGCCTGCCTGCGGCTCGCCGAGGAGGTCGGGCTGCCCGTCGTCGTGTCATCCGCCCTCGAAAGCTCCGTCGGCATCGCCGCCGGCGTCGCCCTGGCCGCGGCGCTGCCCCAGCTGCCGTATGCCTGCGGCCTCGCCACCGTCCACCTGCTCGCACACGACGTCGTCGACGATCCGCTGCTGCCCGTCGACGGCGCGTTGCCGGTGCGCCGGGTGGCCCCCACTCCCGAAAACCTCACGGCCATGGCCGCGTCACCGGACGTCGCACACGCCTGGCGCGCACGGTTCGCTGCGGTGGCAGAACGGCTGGCGGCGTGAGCGCGGGCGAGGCGCGCGATAGCGGGCGCCCGGGCCAGCCGCATTCTGCGCGCGTTGCCCAACTCCTCGTGACCGAGCTGGTCGCCAGCGGCGTGCACCACGTCCTACTCGCGCCGGGTTCGCGCAGCGCCCCTCTGGCCTATGCGTTGCTCTCCGCCGCCCGGGCCGGCTGGCTGACGCTGCACGTGCGCATCGACGAACGGGTCGCCGCCTTCGTCGCGCTGGGCATCGCGCGCGCCACAGGGACGCCGGTCGCCGTGGCCACGACCTCGGGCACCGCGGTCGCGAACCTGCACCCGGCGGTGCTCGAGGCCTCTCATGCCGGTGTGCCGCTCGTGGTGATCAGCGCCGACCGGCCCCACGAGCTGCGCCAGACCGGCGCGAACCAGACCACCGACCAGGTCGCGATCTTCGGCTCGGCCTGCCGGTGGTTCGCCGACATCCCCGCGGGGGAGGTGCCGCCCGAGGGTGTGCGCCAGGACGTCACCCGGGCGGTGGCCGCCGCCCGGGGCGAACGCAGTCGAGCGCCCGGGCCCGTGCACCTCAACGTGGGCCTGCGCGACCCGCTGGTGCCGACCG
>DATGSB010000066.1:0-6960 GCA_035303045.1 Actinomycetaceae bacterium
GCGGCCACGTGCTGCTGGAGGACGTGCCCGGCACCGGGAAGACCACACTCGCGCGGGCGATGGCCGCCGCCGTGGGAGGCAGTTCGCGGCGCATCCAGTTCACCCCCGACCTCCTGCCGGCCGACGTCACCGGCACCGCCGTCTTTGACCCGGGCACGGGCAGCATCAGCTTCCGACACGGCCCGGTGTTCACCAACGTGCTGCTGGCCGATGAGATCAACCGTGCCGCGGCCAAGACCCAGTCTGCGTTGCTCGAGGTCATGGCCGAACGCACCGTCACGGTCGACGGGGAAGCGCACACCGTGCCAGACCCCTTCGTCGTCATCGCCACCCAGAACCCCATCGACCTGGACGGCACCTACCGGCTGCCGGAGGCCCAGCTCGATCGGTTCCTCGTGCGGATCAGCCTCGGCTACCCCGACGCCGCCCACGAAATCGATGTGCTGCGCCCGGGCGGCGGGGCGGGCGACATCGCGGCCGTGGCAACGGTGTCGAGTCCCGAGCAGGTCACGGCGGCCCGCCGCACGCTCGCGGGCGTCCATGTCGCCGATGCGATCCTCCACTACATCCGGGATCTGGGCGCGGCCACTCGCAACGACGAGCGACTGCGCCTGGGCGCCAGCACTCGCGCGCTGCGCGGCCTCGTCGCCAGCGCCCAAGTCTTCGCCGCCACCCAGGGCCGCCACTACGTCGTACCCAGCGACGTCCAGCGCCTCGCCGCGCCCGTGCTCGCCCACCGCCTCGTGCTCACCCGGGAGGCCATGCTCG
This sequence comes from Actinomycetaceae bacterium, assembly GCA_035303045.1. Classification (GTDB taxonomy): domain Bacteria; phylum Actinomycetota; class Actinomycetes; order Actinomycetales; family Actinomycetaceae; genus DATGSB01. The sequence continues at coordinate 769 of DATGSB010000066.1, forward strand.
ACCGCACGCAGGCGGCTGACGTGCTCAGCGAGCTTCTCGACCGGGTGGAGGCGCCCCGCCCCGTGCCGGCATGAGTCACGACGCTTCCGCCGCCCCGCGGCGCGGGGGCATCCGGCCCAGCAGCCGCGGATGGGCGGTGGTGGCAACGGCCGCAGCCCTCCTCCTCGTGGGCGGGCTCACCTCATACCCGGGCGTCATCGGATTCGGCCTCGCGCTCGCCGCCGTGGTCGCCTGCGCCGCCGGCGGACTCGCGCTGCCCGCCCCCGTGCGCGTGATCCGCGACGCCCGCCCGCCGCGCGTCACCCGCCGAAGTGAGTGCAGCGCGGCGATGACGATCACCAACACCTCGACATGGCTGAGTGTTGACGCCGTGGGGGAGGACCTCGTCGCGGGCCGGCCCGTGCCCTTCGACATTCCCCGCCTGCGCCCCGGAGAATCGGTCACGGCCGAGGTCGAGATCCCGACCCACCGACGAGGCACGGTCGACTTCGGGCCACTCGTGCTTGCCCGCTTCTCCCTCGGCGACCTGCTGCGCAGTCGCCGCAGCTACGGCAGCTACACCTCGGTGCTCGTCGAACCCCGCGTGCTGGACGCCCTCGGCCTGCCACCGGGGATGCGGCGGGGGCACATCGGTGCCGACGAGCGCATCGCCCACGGGGGCACCGACCTGGTGGGGATGCGGGAGTACTTGGCGGGAGACGACCTGCGCCGCGTTCACTGGAGCACGAGCGCGAGGCGCGGCACGCTCATGGTGCGCGAAGACGCCGACCCCTCCGCCCCCCACCTCACGGTCCTGCTCGACGACCGCCTCGCCAGCTACGGCCAGGGCGCGGAGGCGATTGCCGGACTCGACGAGGCCGTCGATGTCGCGGCGAGCTTGCTCGCCACCGCCGCGCAGGTGGCCAGCCCTGCCGCCATCCGCGCGATCTCGGGATCCCTGGATGCGGAGTGCGACCCCGATCCGACGGGTGGCGGTGCCCTGCCGCCCGGCCTTCTCGGCACCTTGGCTACCCTGCCCGGCCACGCGACGCCGCTGACCTACGGTGCGGGCGCCTTGCAGGGATCCCCCGACGTGCTGGCAGTCGTCACCGGCGCGCACGCCGACCTCCCGGCCCTGCTGCTGGACGCCAGTGCCGCGCCCGCCGGGATTCTCCTCATCGTCGATGCGCAGCCGCCTGCGCTGGTGAGCGCGCAGCAGGCCGTCACCGTCCTGCGCGGTCCCCGCGCGGAGGACCTCATCCACGGGTGGCGCTCGGCGGTCGTCCAATGACCGCCGCGCGGGTGGCCACCAGCATCGTCGTGCTTGCCCTAGCGACCATCCCGCTGTCGCGCGGCTACGACTCCGCGTGGGTGCTGCTCGCGACCGCCGTGGCCGTTGCCGTGCCATTCGGCCTGGTCGGCGCCGGCCTGCGGCTGGGGGTGCGCCGGTGGGCGGTTGCTGCCGCCGGCGTGAGCCTGGCGGTGGTCGCCGCGGTCAGCGCCGTCGGCACCGAGCCGGCAGCGCAGGGGCCGAGCTGGGTGGGGGAGGACGTCGCGCTGCTCGGCCCACTGCTGGACGCCGTGCCTCGTCTGCTCACCGCGCCGCGCCCCGCGCCGCTCACGGTCGAGACCCTCGTGCCCGCCGTCCTGCTCGCCTGGCTCACGGCCCTGGGGGTGGCGCTGGTGATCCTGCGACCGCGCGCGCAGCCCGGGGGAGGTGCACAGACCGCCGCCGTCGCCCCGATCGCCGGCGCCGCCGTACTGTACGTGGCCGGTGAACTCCTGACCGCCGGGGCGGGGGACCGGCACGGCATCGTCGCGCTGACGATCGTGCTCGTCACGGCAGCAACCTGGGTGCTCATCCGCCCTGCCCGGGGGGCCAACGCCCGAGCCGGGTCGAAACGCCGACAACGGTCCCGACCGGGCGCGGGGCTCCTCGCGGTCGGCGCAGCCAGCGCCGTGGCCCTCGTCGCGGCAGCTCTCCCGGCAGACCAGACCTTCGAGCCCCGCGCCCACGTGCCCCCTCCCCAGCTGCCCGCCGCGGTCACCAACCCGCTGCCCGAACTCGGCTCATGGCAACTGCGACCGGATCTCGAGCTGTTCACGGTGCACTCCTCCCACGGGCCGGTGCCGCCGCGGTTGACGCTCACGGTGCTCCCCGATTTCGACGGCATCACGTGGCGGCTCGACGCGCGGCTGCGCGCCATCGGGGTCGTCGACGAGGCCACGTTGCCCCCCGGCAAGCGGCGGGCCGCGACCGAGCTGAGCTTCGATATCGACGGGCTCACCGGCCCCTGGCTGCCCAGCTCGGGCGTCTCCAGCAGGGTGGGCGGCGTGGGCGTGAGCATGGACGTGGAGACCGGCACTCTCGTGGTGGCCGAGGGCGTGGCTCCCGCGATGCGCGTCGAGGTCGCCGGCGAACGCGACGCACCGGCGCAGGAGGAGATCGCCGCCGCGGGTGTGCCGCCCGCCGCGGAAGCCGCGCGCTACCTTGAGGTTCCGCGACTGCCGCCTGAGTTGCACGCGGAGGCCGAGGCGATGGTCACCGGAGCCGGGAGCCGACTGGAACAGGCCCTGGCAATCGAGCAGGCCGTGCAGGCCCAGCGTTTCCGTGACCCGGCCGCGGCCTCAGGATCCTCCTACGGCCGGATCATGGAGCTCCTCTTCCTGCCCCAGGACGAAGGGGGTCAGGTCGGTTCCACCGAACAGTTCGCCTCCGCGTTCGCCATCCTCGCCCGTAGCGTCGGTCTCCCCTCACGGCTCGTCGTTGGCTTCGACCTCACGGAGCTTCCCGAAGGCACGACGAGCGCGACGGTCCGTGGCGAGCACGCCACCGTGTGGCCCGAGGTGTACTTCGCCGGCGCCGGATGGGTGCCCTTCGCTCCGAGCCCCGGCGAGGAGAGCGCGCTGCCCCCTCCCGTGGTGGAACAGGAAGAGCGAGTGACGACCCCTCCCACCCCCGACGGCTCCGACGACGCCAGTGGCGACGAGGGAACCGAGGAGGCCGCCGCAGAGGCGGAGCCCAGCGGCATCTCGGGGGGCGCCGTCGCTCTCGCGGCGCTCGTGATCCTCGGTGGCGCCGCGGCCGTGGTCGCGCTCGCGTGCGCCGCCCTGAGGTGGTTCCGCCGACAGCGGTGGCGCGCGAGCGGGCCGCGGGGTGCCTGGGCGCATGTGCATGACGTGTTCGTGCTCGCGTTCACCGAGCCGCGCGCCGGCGACACCGCCCCGGCCCTTGCCTTGAGGCTGCCGCCATCAGTGCGGCACCTCGCCCTGGATCTTGCCAGGCGGGCGGAGCGCGACGCATTCGCGCCCGACACGGTGGCGGCGGCCGCCGCCGATTGGCAGGCCGCGCGCGCCATCGAGCGTGCCGTGCGAGCGCAACAGCCCCGGTGGTACCGCCTGTGGTGGCCGTTCTCACCGCGAGTCTGGCGCCGACGCCGTCGCACGGCCAACGAGACGGCCGGTGATCACGGGGAGGGGGAGCACAACAGATCGGTCGTCCCCGCGTCCGGGCGCCCGTCGTCGGCGATGAGGTAACCCACGATCGCGAAACACGCCTCGGAGGCGTCGGGATCCACGCCGTTGACGCGATATTCCTCCGCATCCCCCGGCACCTGCGCAAGCACGGCGGGAGCATCGGAATCGGCGGCGGCGTCCAACACGAGGTAATAGTCCACGGCCTGGTCCGGCAGAGCCCACGTCAGCAGCACCGACGTGCCCTCGTGAAGCGCTGCGGGTGCCCTGGGAGCAAGCGCCGGATTCGACGTCGGGGCCTGCACCGGCCCCGACGGCTGCGGCACGGGGGAGTCGTCGGTGGGAACTGACACACCCGCGGTAGGACTGTGATCCGTTGGGGCAGGCGGCGGCGAATCGCTGCCGACGAGGGCGGAGATGACCCCGAAGGCAGCGCCCACCACGAGTGCCCCGCCGATGAAGGCGACGATCTTCGTCCACGCCCCGCGCTGAGCGGGCGGCTCCGCAGGTGCCTCCGGAGCGGTCTGCGAGGCAGCGGGCCGCAGCGACGTCGCCTCCCCGTCATCGCTTCCCGCGGGCAACCCGGCCAGCGCGGACGGCGCCACGTGCAGGGTCGCCGCAGGGGCGGCGTCGGCCACCGGAAGCGCCGGCGGCGCATCGATGGGCAGGGCAGGCGTCTGGCCGGTGGCCTCGTCGTCTCGATCGACGACCACCGGCGCCGCAGACTCCTCGACAGTGGCGGCCGGGGCCCACGATCGTCGCTCGGTGGCGACGCCGCGAAGCATGTCCAACGCTGCCGCCGCGTCGGGGCGCTGCTCCCGGTCGGGCGTGAGGCAGGCGGCGATGATCGTGGTGAAATCGGCGGGCAGCCCGGAGGGCAACGGGCGCCGATCGTCGGTACGCACGCGCCTGAGATAGGCCAAGGCCGTGTCGTCGTCCGGATCATCCGCGGCGAACGGTGCTCTGCCCGCCACCAGCGTGAACAGGGTCGAGCCCAGCGACCACACATCATCGGCCACGGTCGGCTCCAGCCCGTCGAGCACCTGGGGAGAGGCATGGCGGTAGCTGAAGCGTTCGAGGGAGGCGGTATGGCCGGCGTCGGCCATCCGAGCGATCCCGAAATCGCTGAGCACGAAGGAGGTGGGCAGGAGCAGCACGTTCTGTGGCTTGACGTCGCGATGGAGCACACCGTGGGCATGGGCAAAGGCGAGGGCGTCGGCCACGGCCGTGCCCGCCGCCACCGCCTCCGACACGGGCAACGGACCGTGATCACGCAGGCGGTCGTGTAGCGACCCCAGATCGTGAAACTCCATGACAAGGCACGGCTGGCCGAGATTGGTGCGGGTGGTGTCGAGCACAGTCACGATGTGCGGGTGGGCCCGCCCGAGCCGCACCGTGATGGCCAGTTCTCGATCGAAGCGGGCAACGGCCGAGGGGTCGTCGACGTCGATGACCTTGATCGCCACGTTGCGCTCGAGGCTGTCTTGCCGGGCGCGATAGACGGTCGAATCGCCTCCGCGCGCGACTTCGACGAGGTCGGAGTAGCCGGGTACGCGCAACGCGGCGTCCTCGCCGGTGCCCGGCTGTGGCGCCCATTGCTCCTCGCCCGACACCGCTCACCTCGTCCTCGCTCGTCGGCCGCCTCGGTGGCCCGCCGCGGGAGCTGACCGTACCGCCCCAGCTCACAATAGTGATGTCGTGCGACCGGCGGTGCCGACTGGCCGCACTTGCGTCACCGGGCAGCGGTTCTCAACCGGACTGGGTGTCTTCGGTGCGCCGAAGCACCTCGGTGAGGCGGTTCGCCGCCGAGATGACGGCCCCGCCGTGGAGACGGCCGGGGTGGCGCCCCATCCGCTCCATGGGGCCCGACACCGACACAGCCGCGAGCACCTTGCCCGACGGGCCGCGTACGGGTGCCGATACGGAGCACACGCCGGATTCGCGTTCGCCCACCGATTGCGCCCAGCCCCGGCGGCGCACGGCCGACAGCATCGTGGCCGTGAAGTTGGCGCCCTGCAGGCCCTGGTGCAACCGGTCCGGCTCCTCCCAGGCGAGCAGGATCTGGGCGGCGGAACCCGCGCGCATCGTGAGCGTCGTGCCCACCGGAATGGAGTCGCGCAGCCCCACCTGGCGTTCTGCCGCGGCGACGCAGATGCGTTGATCCCCCTGGCGGCGGAAGAGCTGGACGGACTCCCCGGTGTGGTCGCGCACGGCGGTGAGCACCGGGCCGGCGGCGGCCAGCAGGCGGTCTTCGCCGGCGGCCGCGGCGAGTTCGCCGAGCCGGGGTCCGAGGATGAATCGCCCTTGCAGGTCGCGGGCGACGAAGCGGTGAAACTCCAGGGCGACGGCGAGGCGATGAGCCGTGGGCCGGGCCAGGTGGGTTGCCGCTACGAGCTGGGCGAGGGTGGCGGGACCGGCCTCGAGGGCCCCGAGAACGAGGGCGGCCTTGTCAAGGACGCCGACTCCGCTAGACTTGTCCATGTGCCGATATTGACATCTCACTCATTGAGATGCAAACTTCGACACCACCTGCGGAATCACAAAGGTGCGCGGCGGTGAATGGCACCGCCAGCTTACGGTTGTGGGGCGCGCGGCGCCCAGGGAAGGACAGGCAATGAGCGGCACGCTGGCCGAAAAGGTCTGGAGGTCGCACATCGTGCGCGAAGGCACCGATGGCGCGCCCGATCTGCTCTACATCGACCTCCACCTCGTGCACGAGGTCACCAGCCCCCAAGCCTT
>DATGSB010000067.1:0-5787 GCA_035303045.1 Actinomycetaceae bacterium
GTTGTGGCCGGTGATGAAGTGGACGACGATCCGGCCGTTCGACAGCCGGTCGATCGTCTGCACGAGACGCGCCGTCGTCGTGGGGCTCTGGCGGCCGATGCGGTGGGCCGAGACGGTCTTGATGCGCGTGGTGTGAGCCAACGCCCACGCGGAGCGGGCGAAGACGTCCGGCCAGCCGCTGCGCTCGGCGATGAGCATGCCGTCGAAGCCCAGGTCCTCGTTCTCCTGGGCGGCGGCAACGACGTTGTCGGGGTCGACGGAGGCGCGCACCGACCAGTTGGAGTACCCGACGGCGCGGCGTTGGGCCACGGTGGCCGGGTCGCCCACCGCGGCACGGATGGGTTGGAGTCGGGAGCGCAGCTCGATAGGCATGGGAAGTCTCATTTCACAGCGGGCAACGGGCTGCATGAACTGTGCGCCGCGCCGTCCGGGCGCACCACGACCCATTCCCGCCGTCTCGCATCGCGAACACAACCCGACTCCGCGACCCCCGACGTCTCACGAAGCGGAATGTTGTCTCGCCTCGAGACGTTAGCTACCCGTGGATGACATAACGTTGGAGGCCATGACGATGGGACGACTGACGGCCGATGCTGAGGCCGCCACGCAGCTCGCCGCACAGGTGAGCTCCGAACAGTTCAAGGCGATTTTTCGACACCACCCCGGCGGGGTCGCCGTCATCACGCTGAGCGGGCCGGAAGGGCCGGTGGGTTTCACCGCCACGTCGGTGATCTCCGTCGCCGCCGAGCCGCCCCACCTCGCCTTCTCCGTGGCTGCCGCCTCCTCCTCACGGGAGGCGATCGACTCCGCGAGCAGCGTGGTCGTCAACTTCCTCGGGGACGACCAGCACGAGATCGCCTCCCAGTTCGCCCGGCGCAACATCGACCGCTTCGCCGGCGTCGACTGGTCGCCCCTGCCCACCGGCGAGCCCCTGTTGGCGGGCACGACGGGCTGGATCCGCGGCACGATCGAGAACCGCGTGGCGGTGGGAGACAGCCTGCTCGTCACCGTGCGCGCCGAGGCCGCCGACCACGTCGAGGGCCCCTCCCCGCTCGTCTACGTCGACCGCACCTTTCACCGCCTCGGCCCCCACAGCCGCCTCGGTTAGCAGCTCTGGCTCCTAGGATCCAGACGGCTGTAGGCGCCTGACTCATGGGATCCAGACAGCTGTAGGCGCCTGGCTCCTAGGATCCAGCCAGCTATAGGCGCTCACTCATGGGAGTCCGTCGTAACTCATGGGTTTCAGACCCTTTTTTCGACGGACTCCCATGAGTCAGGGCAGCGCGGGGCGGGTCAGCGACGGTTGGGTCATAGGAATCCGTCGGATAAGCGCTGTGGCAGCCAGGTGCCGGCCGCCACAGGCGACCTCAGTCCCGCCGGCGGAGAGAGAGCAAGGCCTATAGGGCCGTCAGCGCTCTAGAACAGCCCGACGGTGTTGCCGTCCTCGTCGATGTCGATGTGGGCGGCCGCGGGTTCGGAACCGAGGCCGGGCATCGTTTGCATCGTGCCGACCACCGGGTAGATGAAGCCGGCGCCCACCGACGCGCGCACCTCGCGCACTGGCAGCGTGAATCCCGACGGCGAACCGCGACGCATCGGGTCGTGGGACAGCGACAGGTGGGTCTTGGCCACACAGATCGGCAGGTGCCCCCACCCGGAGCGCTCGTACAGGTCGAGGGAGCGCGCGGCGAGGGGCGAGTACTCCACGCCGTCGGCGCCGTACACCTCGGTGGCGATCACTTCGATCTTCTCGCGCAGGCTGGCCTCCGAGGGGTAGAGGAACCGGAACTCGCTGGGCTCCTCCGCCGCCGCGGCGACGGCCTCGGCGAGCTCGGTCGCGCCCGCACCGCCGTCGGCGAAGTGGGTCGACAGCGCGCACCGGGCGCCCGCCTCCTCCGCGATCTGGCGGATCGCGTCGTGCTCGGAGGGAAAGTCACCGGGGAAGGCGTTGATCGCCACCACCGGGGAGATTCCGTGCAACCGGATGTTCTCGATCTGACGACGCAGGTTGGACCCGCCGACGAGGACGTCGTCCGGGTTTTCCACGAGCAGTTCCTCGGGCAGCGGCTTGCCGGCCACGACGTGGTGGCGCCCGGAGTGCACCTTGAGCGCCCGCACGGTGGCCACGACGACCGCGGCATCCGGCACGAGGCCCGATTCGCGGCACTTGATGTTGAAGAATCGCTCGGCGCCCATGTCGGCGCCGAAGCCGGCCTCCGTGAGGAGGTAGTCGCCGGTGTGGATGCCGATGAGGTCGGCCACCACGGAGGAGTTTCCGGTGGCGATGTTGCCGAAGGGCCCCGCGTGCACGATCGCGGGCGTGTTCTCCAGCGTCTGCATGAGGTTGGGCTTGAGCGCTTCGCGCAGCACCGCGGTCATCGTGCCGGCGGCCCGCATCTGCTCGGCGGTCACCGGCTCCTGGGTGTCGCGGGTATAGCCGACGACGATGCGCCCCAGCCGGGCGCGCAGGTCCTCCAGCGAGGTCGCGAGGGCGAGGGTGGCCATGACCTCCGAGGCGGCGGTGATGTCGAAGCCGGTCTGCCGAGGCACCCCGTCGCCGCGGGGGCCCAGGCCGATGATGATGTTGCGCAGCGCCCGGTCGTTGACGTCGAGCACCCGGCGCCACATCACGGCCTCGGGGTCCATCCCCAGCTTGTTGCCGCGGTAGAGGTGGTCGTCGACCATCGCCGCGAGCTGGTTGTGGGCGGCGGTGACGGCGTGCATGTCGCCGGTGAGGTGGAGGTTCATCCGCTCCATGGGCACCACCTGGCTGTAGCCGCCCCCGGCCGCGCCGCCCTTGATCCCCAGCACGGGGCCCATCGAGGGCTGCCGGATCGCGATGGTCGTGCGCCGGCCGGTGCGCGCCAGGCCCTGGGCCAACCCGATTGTCGTCGTCGTCTTCCCCTCGCCCAGCGGCGTGGGGGTGATCGCGCTGACGACGACGTACTTTGCCTTGGGCCGATCGGCCAACCGATCGATCGCGGCGAGGTCGATCTTGGCGACCCCGCGCCCGTACTGTTCGAGGAGGTCGGCGTCGATGCCCATCGAGGCCGCGATGTCCTCCATCGGCTTGAGCGTCGCGCCCCGCGCGATGTCCAAGTTGCCAGGGATGCGTGCTGTCTCGGTCATAGTCGGCCCTTTCGGTTGCGCAGTCGGCCCGCCCCACCCAGTGTGTGGCATACCTCACTTTTATGTGGGGCGTTTCGCGGGGGCATTCGCTCCCGCGCTGCGCGGCCGACGGGCACCGGTGGGCGACGCGCTCAGGCCTCGTCGTTGCTGTGCAGGATCGCCTCGACCATGGAGTGGGCCGCCTGGGCGAGGAAGGCGACGGAGCGGGCGTCGGCGATGAGCCACGGGTTGCCGCCGGTTTCGAGGCGCTCGGCCAGTCGCGCGAGCTGGGCGGCAAGCTCGCCGATCTCGCGGGGCACCGCGCTCATGTCGAGCTCGGTCGTCTCGCCCTGGGGCACGGCGGTGGCGACGCTGTGGGAGTCGGCGTCGGCCAGCGCCACGGCCCGCTTGCGGATGGCGTCGGCGTCCGCTGACAGCGCGTCGGTGTCGTCGCGGTACTTCGCCGACAGCCGCGCCGTCTTGCCCACCAGCGCCGCTCCCATCCCCACGGCGAGCGCCGCGGCCGAGCCGGCGGCGGGCGCCGGCGCGCCACGGGACATGAGGTCGAGGTAGCCCGCCACCGGTTGCAGGGTCAGCGTCGCGGGGTCCTCGTCGTCGCTGGTGTTCGTCGTCGGTGACGTGTTCACTGGCGTGTCCTTTCCACCTGCCTCTAGCCGTGGATGCGCCTCACCCAGGCGCGGGGGGTCGCGATCTCTTCCGGGGTGGGGAGGTTGAGCGGGCCGTGCCAGACCGCGGCGAGCCCGTCGTGCCCGACGATGTCGATGACGCCGCGCACGAACGCGGCCCCGGTGCGGTACTGGGCGATATTGGCGTCCATGCCCAGCAGCCGACGCAGCAGGATGTCGAGCATGCCCGTGCCGTCGCGGCGCTTTTCGAAGGCCCGCCGGATGCGGCGCACGGACGGCAGGACGGCGGGCCCGACCTCGTCCATGACGACGTCGGCGTGCCCCTCCAGCAGCGACATGACGGCGACGAGCTCGGCCATGTCCGCACGTTCCGATTCGTCCAGGACGGCGTCCAGCAGGCCGGGCATGGTGGCGTCGGCGTCGGTCGCCTCCCCGGGGCGCAGGGTGTCGAGGACGGCGCGCACGCCGCGCAGCAGGCGGTCCTTGCCCTGTTCGGCGGCGGTGATGCCGGTGACGAGGTGGCGCATGCGGGAGGCGAGATGGTCGCGCAGCCACGGCGCGGCAGCGAACTGCACGGCGTGGGTTTGCTCGTGCAGGCACACCCACAGCCGGAAGTCCTCGCTGGCCGCGCCGAGCTGTCCCTCGGTGCGCAACACGTTGGGGGCCACGAGCAGCAGCCGGCCCGGCTGCGGGGCCAGCCCCTCGCCGGGGCGCGGGGGCATGGGGGTGAAGGGATCGAACTGGCCGAGCACGCGGCTCGACAGTAGGGCGAGCACGATGCCGAGCTCCTCGCCGGCGAGGCGTGGGCCGGCCCGGCTGCTACTGGCGGGCAGCAGGTCGCCCACGAGGTGGGCGAACATCGCGATGTTGGCCTCCGCCCACCGGGGGCGGTCGACGACGTACACGGGGAAGTCGGCGGCCACCTCGGCCGCCTCGTCCAGGCCGGTGATGCGGGCGACGTGTTCGGGCGCGCGGGCCGCGGCGGCGCGCAGCTGGGCGACGAGCGCCATCACCTCGGCCTTCTCGGCGCGAGGGCCGGGGGTGGCGAGCGCCGCGGACCGGCGCCGCGCAACGCCCCAATCGATCGGACTGCTCATTCGCCCACGCTATCCGCTCACCGGCATCCGCACGTGGCGAGGTGGTGCACCCACTCGTCGATGGCGGCGCGCCCCGCCGCCGCGCCGCCGAACTCCACGCCGTCGGCGAGCACGGCGAACACCAGCGGGCGCCCGTCGGCGGTGAGGACGATCCCGCTGAGGCTCACGGCCGTCGTCAACGTGCCCGTCTTGGCCCGCGCCACGCCCGCGGCGGGCCCGTCGAGGCGGTGGCGCAGCGTGCCGTTGAGCGCGGCGACGGGCAGCCCGTCGATGACGGCGCGAAAGTTCGGGTCTTCCAGCCCGAGGAGCAGGGCGTCGCTGAGCAGCCCGGGGGTTGCCTGCACCTCGACGAGAAGGCCGCTGGTGTCGGGCAGCTCGAGCCCCGCGACGTCCAGGCCCATGCTGGCCAGCCGAGAGCGCACGGCCCGGGCGGCGCCGGCGAAGCTGGGTTCCTCCCCCTCGGCGAGCGCGACGAGGCGGGCGAGCACCTCGGAGGTGGAGTTGTCCGACTCCCGCAGGGTGTGGCGCACGAGGTCGCTCAGGGGCGCGGAGGTGACCTCGGCGATGGGCTCGGCGTCGGGCGAGGCGCTGTCGCGGGTGATGTCCCCGGTGACGCTGATTCCGGCGGCCTCGAGGTGGCTGGCGAAGGCGCGGGCAGCGGCGAGTGCCGGATCCTCGGCGTAGCCGCCGGAGGCCAGCCGCCCGCTGTCGATGGCGATCGGCTGGATGGCCATGACGTAGTCGAAGTCGATGCCGCCCCACCCGGGGGCGTAGGCGGGGCCGGTGAACAGGGTGTCGTCGAGTGCGAGGGTGACCTCGCTGCGGCCCTGCGCGCGCAACTCCTCCGCCGCCGCGCGGGCCAGCTCACCCACCGACGCGCGCGCGTCGTCCGCGTCGTCCGGGTCGTCTGCGCGATCCGCGCCGTCCGGGCCATC
>DATGSB010000068.1:0-2208 GCA_035303045.1 Actinomycetaceae bacterium
TCCCACCCGCTGCCGCACCCGCTCCAGGGGCCGGCCGAAGAAGGTCGTCGTGCCGGTGAGCGTGGGGACCAGGCCGAGCATCGCCTTGATGAGGGTGGACTTGCCCGCGCCGTTGGGCCCAACAATGCCCATGACGGCGCCGGTGGGGACCGCGACGTCAACGTTGCGCAGCACCGGGTCGACGCGGTAGGCGACGCTGAGGCCACGTGTTTCGCAGGCGGTCATCGCCGTCCCTCGTCTCCGCCCGGCCGGCTCAGCGCCTCGGCGACGGCGCGGGCGTTGTGTCGAAACACCCCGAGGTAGGTGTCGACGCCCTCCTCGGCGCCGAGGGTGTCGGCGTACAGCTCCGCTGCGGAGACCTCGACCTGCCAGCCGCGCGAGCTTACGGCCTCGCGCAGGGAGGTAATGGCCTGCGGGTTGGCCTGGTTGTCCTGGAAGATCACCGGCACCTCTCGTTCGACGATGAGATCCGCCAGCCCGCTGAGCTCCTGGGCGGAAAGCTGGGCCTCGGTGGAAATGTAGTCGGTGGCGTGCACCTCGATGTCGTAGGTGTTCCCGAAGTAGGCGAAGGCGTCGTGGCCGGTGATGAGCAGGCGGTCCTCCTCCGCGATGCCCGCGAGCAGGTCACGCGCCTCGTCGTGGGCGCGCTGGATCTGCTCGACGTAGGCCTGCCCGTTGGCGCGGTAATCCGGGGCGCGGGCCGGGTCGACCGCGCCGAGGTGGTCGGCGACGTGGGTGACCGCGAGGCTCCAGATCTCGGGGTCGTTCCAGATGTGGGGGTCGTACAGCGCGTTGCCCGCGGCGTCGGTCTCGTCCCAGCCCAACAGCATGGTCGCCGGAATAAGCTCGCCCACGGCGAGTTGCTTGTCGCCGAGGCTTTCGAGCTGGCCGATCATCTGGGCCTCGAGATGCAGGCCGTTCCACAGCACGGCGTCGGCGCCGCGCAGCGCCTGGATGTCGCGCGTGGAAGGCTGGTGGGTGTGCGGGTCCCCGCCGGGGCCCACCATCGTCGTCACCTCGGCCTCGGGCGCGATGTTCGCCGCCGCGTCGGCGAGATACCCGGTGGTGGCGTAGACGCGCAGCGGCCCCTCGCTGCCGGGGCCGGGCCCCGTACCCGCGTTGCCGTCGACGGCGCACGAGGCGAGCGCGAGGGCACCGACGAGCAGGCCCACAACCCCGGGACGGCGCGCCCGCCGTCGGGGTCGGCCCGGCCGCTCGTCTGCCATGGGGCAAACAGTAAGTTCGCCTCCCCGAACAAAGCAAGTTCGGGTGCCCGAACTTTTGCGAGCGCTGTTGTTGCGCTCTCTTCTCGTTCTGGTTGCGCATCCCCCCACGCCCTGGGCGACGCGCGCTGTGCCCTGACTCCTATGACCCAGCGCCTTGGGTGACGCGCGCCTTGCCCTGACTCCTATGACCCAGCGCATTCCTCGCCCTGGCTCATGGGAGTCCGTCGAAAAAGCACTCTGAAAACCATGAGTTAGGACGGACTCCCATGAGTCAGCGCTCGAGAGGAGCGCGCGGAGGCTGGTTACTCACCGGTTGGCGTCGTCAGGACGGCGCCCGGTCAGCCCTCGGAGGTCGCCTCCGCGATCTGTCTCCGCTCGCCGTCCTCGTTGCCGTCGGTGACTTTCGCCGCGTCGCAAACCGCGTCGTCAACGTCGCCAACTTCTGCCACGTCGTCATGCTCGTCGCGGCCATCGACGGGCTCCTCCGTCCCGTAGCCACGCGCCAGCACGGCTTCGCCAAGCCCGTCGGCGATGTGCACCGAGCGCACCATCGTGGGCACCACGAGCGACTTGAGCGACGTGCGTAACCCGCGCGCCTGGCGGGCCTCTTCGCTCTGCAGCGCCGCGCTCATCACCAGCGGGATGCTGCGCATCGCGAGCATGACCATGAGGGCGATGCGCTCGGTGTCGACCCCCACGCGCCGCAACGGGCGCAGCACCCGCTGCAGGAGGGCGAGCATTTCGGAGACCGGGGTCGTGAGGGACACCGCCCAGGCCAGCGCGAGGCAGGCGGCGATGCGGGAGGTGCCGACCGCAGCCTGCGTCCAGCTCACCAGGAGCCCCTGGACCACGAACAGCCCGGTGAGCAGCAGCAGGATCGGCACGACCACGCGCCGCAGGAACCGCCATGCCCCCGAGGATGCGAGCACCCCGCCGCTGGCGAGCAGCACCGCCGCGCCGAGCACCGGGTCGCCGACGGTGA
>DATGSB010000069.1:0-5621 GCA_035303045.1 Actinomycetaceae bacterium
TCCCTCTTGAGGAGGGATTCGGCGAGGTCGCCCAAGGTGGCGACGACGACGATAACGCTGCCCACGAGGGGGCCGCTCCACCACGGGGCACCGAGCACCCCACTGAGCATGGCCGTCGCCACGATGCTCGCAAGGACCAGGGAGCCCCCGAATCCTTCCCACGACTTCTTCGGCGAGATCGAGGGGGCCATGGGATGGCGCCCGAGCAGCACGCCTGCGGCGTACCCGCCGACGTCATTGGCCACTGCACACAGGATGAAGGTGACCACGAGCAGGGGGCCGCGCTCTTGGGTGAGCAGCAGGATGGCGAAGCCGGCGAGCAACGAAATGTAGGCGGCGCCGAAGACGCCGGTGGCCGCGTCCGTGACGGCGGCCGGTCCTCCGCCGTCAAGGACACGCCAGACGAAGACGCCACCGGCGGTGAGGATGAACCCCATGACCATGGCGTCCGGACCCGCGACGAAGGCCGAGACGAGGATCCCCACGTTGCCGACCCACAGGGGCAAGAGCGGCACCCGTATCCCGCGGGAGGCTACGGCCCGGGAGAACTCCCAGAGTGCGCCGGAGGTGCCGAGGATCGCGAAGACGAGGAAGCCTTCGGGGCGGATGAACAGGCTCGCCGCAAGGACGGCGAGCAGCCCCACACCGACGATGGTCGCGGCCTTGAGGTCGCGTCCCGCGCGCGAGGGCGCCGGCGGGGCCGCGGCCGCCTCCCGGAGTTGGCGCCGCGAGCGGGGCGAACCGCTCGAAGACATCGGCTAGACCTCGAGGAGCTCGCGCTCCTTGCCCTCGAGGATCGCGTCGACGGCCTCAACGTGCTTCTTGGTGACGGACTCAAGCTCGCGTTCGGCGCGATCGACCTCGTCCTCGCCGGCGTCGCCGTCCTTCTTCAGGGTTTCGAGGTCGTCCTTGGCTCTGCGGCGCACGCTGCGGATCGAAATGCGGGCGTCCTCCGCCTTGGAGCGCGCGAGGCGCACGTAGTCGCGGCGACGCTCCTCAGTGAGCGCGGGCAGCACGACTCGGATGACGTTGCCATCGTCGGTGGGGTTGACGCCGAGGTCGGAATCCCGCAGTGCCTTGACGATCCCGGCGTTGGCGGTGCGGTCGTAGGGCGTGATGAGAACGGTGCGGGCTTCGGGGATGGTCAGCGAGCCCAGCTGCTGCAGCGGGGTGGGAGTTTCGTAGTAGTCGACGAGGATGTCGGAGAACATCCCAGCGTTGGCTCGGCCGCTGCGGATCTTGCTGAACTCCTCCCCCGCGACCTCGACCGCCCTGGCCATCTTCTCCTCGGCTTCGAGGATGATGTCATCAATCACCGGTTCTCCTTCATGTTGTCGTCGTGCCGCGCGGGGTCGAGGTCCTCGACCGTCACAAGCGTTCCGATTCTGTCACCTCTCAACGCGCGGGTGACGTTGCCGGGGGTGTTCATCCCGAACACCCTCATGTCCAGGCCGTTCTCCATGCACAGCGAGAAGGCCGCGACATCGACGACCCTGATACCGCGCCGCAGCGCCTCGTCGTAGGTGAGGTGGTAGAGCCGTTCGGCGTCGGCTTCCTCCCGGGGATCCGCGGTGTAGACGCCGTCCACGCCGTTCTTGCCGACGAGGAGCTCGTCGCAATGCGTCTCCAACGCTCGCTGCGCGGCCACCGTGTCGGTTGAGAAGTAGGGCATGCCGGCCCCCGCGCCGAAGATGACGACCCTGCCCTTTTCGAGGTGGCGGATGGCGCGCAGCGGGATGTAGGGCTCGGCCACCTGCCCCATCGTGATCGCCGTCTGCACCCTGGTCTGGGTGCCGGCCTGTTCAAGGAAGTCCTGCAGCGCGAGGCAGTTCATCACGGTGCCCAGCATGCCCATGTAGTCGGCCCGTGCCCGATCCAAGCCGCGGGTGGAGAGCTCGGCACCGCGGAAGAAGTTGCCGCCGCCGACGACGATGGCGACCTGCACGCCTTCCGCGGCGGCGATGGAAATCTCCTTGGCGACTTCGGACACCACGTCGGCGTCAAGGCCGGTTGCGCCCCCGCCGAAGACCTCTCCGGAAAGTTTGAGCAACACTCGCCGCGGGCGATTGGCTACGTCCCGCCGGCCGCTACTCACCTGCGTCGTGGGGCTAGCGGTCATCGTTCTTCCTTCCGGAGGTAAGACACCGGTAGCCCCGGCCCGGGCGGGCCGGGGCTACCGGTGCAAGGATCAAGCTCCGACGCGGAACCGGGCGAACCCGGTTACCGTCGCTCCTGCTTCTTGGACGACCTTACCCACGTTTACCTTGGGGTCGCGGGCATAGGGCTGGTCCAGCAGCACGGTCTCCTTGTAGAAGCCGTTCATGCGGCCCTCGATGATCTTGGGCAGCGCCGCCTCGGGCTTGCCCTCGTTGCGCGAGGTCTCCTCGGCGATGCGACGCTCGTTTGCGACGACGTCTTCCGGCACGTCCTCGCGCGACAGGTACGTCGGGGAGTAGGCGGCGATGTGCATGGCCACGTCCCGGGCCACCTCGCCACCGGCCGCGTCGGTCGCGACCAGCACGCCGACCTGCGGGGGCAGATCCTTGGCGGTGCGGTGCAGGTAGGTGGCCACCTTCTGCCCCGACACCCGAGCCACCCGGCGCACGACGATCTTCTCGCCCATCGTCGCCGCGGTCTGGTTGACGAGGTCAGCAACGGTGGTGCCTTCGGCCGGAGCCTCGAGCAGCGCATCGATGTCGGTGGCGCCGGAGGCGACGGCCGCGTCGAGCACCTGCTGGGCGAGGGTGCCGAACACCTCGTTCTTTGCGACGAAGTCAGTTTCAGAGTTGACCTCGACGAGAACGCCGACCTCGCCGTCGCCGTCGGCGACGACGGTGGCGGCGACCAGACCATCGGAAGCGGCGCGGTCCTCGCGCTTCGACACGCCCTGCAGTCCCTTGACGCGGATGATCTCAAGGGCCTTAGCGGAGTCGCCCTCCGCCTCGTCGAGGGCCTTCTTCACGTCCATCATTCCCGCGCCCGTGCGCTCACGCAGCGCCTTGATGTCAGCGGCGGTGTAGTTCGCCATGTGGTGATCCTCCAGATCTTGTCGGGCTCAGGCCTGGTCGGCGGACGCTGCTGCGTCGCCCTCGGCGGCTGGCGCCTCGGCTTCGGCGGGAGCTTCGGCTGCGGCCGGGGTCTCCTCGGCGGCAGGCGCCTCGGTCGCGGCGGGGGCCTCAGCTGCCGCGGGGGCCTCGGTGGCGGCTTCGCCGGCTGGGGCCTCGGTAGCTTCGGTGGCAGCCGCGTCGGTGGCGGTAGCCGGAGCTTCCGCGCCCTGCTCGGATTCGTGGGTGGCCAGCAGCTCGCGCTCCCATTCGGCGAGCGGCTCGGCGCTTGCCTGCTCCCCGCCACCAGAGTGGCGAGTCACCAAGCCCTCGGCGACCGCGTCGGCCATGACCCGGGTTAGCAGGGCGACGGAGCGGATCGCGTCGTCGTTCCCCGGGATCCCGTAGTCGACCTCGTCGGGGTCGCAGTTCGTGTCGAGGATCGCGACGACGGGGATGCCCAGCTTGCGCGCTTCGGCGACCGCCAGGTGTTCCTTCTTGGTGTCTACGACCCACACCGCTGAGGGGGTCTTCGCCATGTCGCGGATACCGCCGAGCGTGCGCTCAAGCTTCTCCTTCTCACGACGCATCATGAGAAGTTCCTTCTTCGTGTTCGCCGAGCCTGCGACGTCCTCGAAGTCGATCTGCTCGAGTTCCTTCATGCGCTGCAGGCGGCGGTGCACCGTGGAGAAGTTCGTCAGCATCCCGCCGAGCCAGCGCTGGTTGACGTAGGGCATACCCACGCGGGCGGCCTGCTCCGCCACGGCCTCCTGGGCCTGCTTCTTCGTACCGATGAAGAGGATGGTGCCGCCGTGGGCGACCGTCTGCTTGACGAAGTCGTAAGCGCGGTCGATGTCGGCAAGCGACTGCTGCAGGTCGATGATGTAGATGCCGTTGCGCTCGGTGAAGATGAAGCGCTTCATCTTGGGGTTCCAACGTCGGGTCTGGTGCCCGAAGTGAACGCCGCTGTCGAGGAGCTGGCGCATGGTGACGACGGCCATAGCTCGTCCTTTCCGTGCGGAGTTCCGCACGATTGGCGGGCAGCCTGAGCTGCTCGCGGTTCGGTTATTTGGCTCACGGCCGGGTGGCCGCTGCCCCTGGTGTCCACGATCGTCAGCACCCGCTGGGCGGGACCTCGCTGATGACCTCGGGCCGCTGGGTCAACCTGCGTTGACTGCGGCAACCGATAAGTGGGCACGCGATGTCAACCGGACTGCTCCGATTGCGGGAGACATGTTACCCCACCGGGGGTCGGCGATGTTCCGAGCCGGGACGGGTGCGATGCAAGTCATGCCCAGGGCTTCGGCAGGCACCGTCCCGAGCGGCAGTTGCCTATTGGCTATATGGCTTACGCACGTGGCGCGTCTTGCCCACATGGCCCGTTGATCGTCCCACGGCAGGCTGTTTTCCCTGCGTCGTGCAGTCGGCCCCGCCGGTGCCGACGCTTGTCCGATGAGGCAGCTCATCGTCGTTGGCGTGCTCGCAGTCGGCACGGTTCTCGGGGTTGCGAGCCATGATCGCGGTGCGGTGAGCGCGGATACCCCACCATGGGAGCCCGGTCCGAGCGCTGCCTCGTTCGCGTTGGACTACACCTGGCCCACCCTCGGTCCCAGAGATGTCATTCGACCCTTCGAGCAGCCCACGGCACCGTGGTCAGCGGCGCATCGAGGGGCCGATCTGGCGGTATCGGCGGGTGAACCGATTCTCGCTCCTGCCGGTGGGGTCGTGGCCTTTGCCGGCTGGGTGGTAGATCGCGGAGTCGTGTCGGTGCAGCACCCCGACGGCCTTCGCACGACCTTTGAACCGGTCATTGGAGTGCTGCAGGCCGGCGATCCAGTTGCCCCCGGGGATGTCATCGGACACCTTGCAGACGGCGATCACTGCCAAAATCCCTGCTTGCACTTCGGCGCACGCCGCGCCACGGGGGAATACGTCGATCCCATGGCGCTCATTGGCGCAACGCGTGAGGTTCGGTTACTCCCGATGGGCTAGTGGCGGGCGGAACAGGACCAACCTCGGGAGCGCCCGTGCCGTGGAGCCCCGGATCTCGCGGCTGAACTAGAAGGGCGGTTCGTCGGGAAACGGGTCGGGCCGGTCGTCCTCGCTGGCCTTGACGCCGAGCGGGGAAAGGCGTTGGACGATCCCGTCGGCGTCGCGTAGGTAGCGGTGGCCGGCGGGAGTGATCCATTCATAGCCGGCGTCGTCGCGGTGTCGTAGCTGGAAGGCGCCCATGGTCTTGATCGCGTGGTCAGTGGCGCACAGGGCGGTGAGGTTGGTGGCCGCGGTGGGCCCGCCTTGGTTCCAGGGAACCGTGTGGTCGAGGTCGCAGTTTTGGGCCGGGGTGGAGCAGCCCGGGCGTACGCAGGTGCGGTCACGCTCCCGCACGAACGTCGCTAGTTCGGCCGGTGGCCGGTAACGACGCCGACCCACATCCAACACCGCACCCGAGTCCGGGTCGACCAGCAGACGCTGCCACGTACCGCCCAGCGCCAACGCTCGGGCGACGTCGGGTGAGATCGGGCCATAGCCCTGCAGCTCGGCCACCTCAGCGGGCGGAGCGCCTAGGCCGTAGGGGTT
>DATGSB010000070.1:0-5902 GCA_035303045.1 Actinomycetaceae bacterium
CCTCGCCCTCCTGGCCACCCTCGCGGTGTCCATGTACGGCGGCCTGCGGCTCGTGGAACGCCGCCTGCTGGCCGCTCACACGACAACGCGGTCGCGTTTCGCGGCCGTCGCCTAAACCCCTCGCCTGACCGTCCATGAAGGAGTCACTGTGATCCATCGCACCTCGCGCCGCGCCGTCGCGCTGGCCGCCGCCCTCAGCGCGAGCCTGCTCCTCGGCGCGTGCGCCGGCGACGTCGATGAGCCAGACCCGTCGCCCGAGGCCACGGAAGCCCAGGAGCCGGTCGCTCTCACCGTCGGTCTCACCTACACCCCGGACATTCAGTTCGCCCCGTGGTACGTGGCGGAGGCACAGGGGTACTTCACCGACGAGGGCCTTGACGTCGAGCTTCGCCACCACGGCGCCTCCGAATCGCTGTTCGGGGCCCTGGAGGCGGGCGAGGAAGACGTCGTCGTCGCTGGCGGGGACGAGATGCTGCAGGCCCATTCCCAGGGCGTGCCGATCATCAACATCGCCACCGTTTACCACGGCTACCCGGTCGCCCTGATCGTGCCGGAGGACTCCCCGATCACCGACGCCAGCGACCTCGAGGGGCACACCGTGGGCATTCCCGGACCGTTCGGGGAAACCTGGTTCGGCCTCCTCGCCCTGCTGGCCGATGCGGGATTGAGCGAGGACGACGTCTCGATCGAACACATCGGCTTCACCCAGCAAGCCGCGCTCACCGCCGGACACGTCGACGCCATCATGGGCTTCTCCAACAACGACGCCGTCCAGTTCGAACTCGCCGACCTCCCCGTGCGCACGATCGCGCTCACCAGCGAGGGAGAACCGCCCCTGGTGGGCATCGGGCTCGGCGCCCACGAGGCGATCATCGGCGAACACCCGGAGGCGCTGCGCGGGCTCGTGGCGGCCACCGAGCGGGCGATCGCCGACATCGCCGCCGACCCCGCGGCAGCGGTGGAGATGAGCGCCGGCCACGTGCCA
Organism: Actinomycetaceae bacterium; assembly: GCA_035303045.1. Taxonomy (GTDB): domain Bacteria; phylum Actinomycetota; class Actinomycetes; order Actinomycetales; family Actinomycetaceae; genus DATGSB01. The sequence goes on from DATGSB010000070.1 coordinate 986, forward strand.
GGACTCGAGAGTCCCGACGCCCGCGCCACCGCACAGGCGACGCTGGAAGCCACGGTCCCGCTGTATGACGGCGAGGCGGAGGCCGACCGCTCGGCACAATGGCAGCAGATGGCTGACTTCATGGCCGCACACGACCTGCTGGGCGAGCACCTCGATGCCACCGGCGCCGTCACCGACGAGTTCCGCCAGCCTTAACGGCAGCGGTGTGTGCGCGGGGCAGTCCAGGCGCCCTATCCTTGAGCCGTGAAGACATTCGACGATCTCTTTGCCGAACTCCAGGAGAAGGCACGCACCCGCCCCAGCGGCTCGGGCACCGTGGCGGCGCTGGACGCCGGAGTGCATGCCATCGGCAAGAAGGTCGTGGAGGAGGCCGCCGAGGTGTGGATGGCGGCAGAGCACGAGAGTGCGGACGCCGCCGCAGTGGAGATCTCGCAGCTGCTGTACCACCTGCAGGTCATGATGATCGCCCGCGGAATCAGCCTCGAGCAGGTCTACAAGCACCTGTGAGCACCGTGGTACTTCTTCCGTTCGCACAGCCAGAAGGAAACTGATGCTGCGTATCGCCGTGCCCAACAAGGGCGCCCTGTCGGAGCCCGCCATCCAGATGCTCGCCGAGGCCGGGTACCGCCGCCGCCGCGACCGCGAACTCGTGTTGCCCGACCCCGCCAACGACGTCGAGTTCTTCTTCCTGCGCCCCCGCGACATCGCCGTCTACGTCGGCACCGGCACGGTGGACGCCGGCATCACCGGCCGCGACCTGCTGCTCGATTCGGCCGTCAACGCCGTCGAACACCGCCCCCTGGGCTTCGCGCGGTCCACCTTCCGGTTCGCCGCGCCGCACGGCACGATCACCACGATCGAAGAGCTGTCCGGCACGCGCGTGGCGACCAGCTACGACGTCCTTGTGGGTAACTACCTCGCCGAGCGGGGCATCGCCGCTAGCGTCGTCCACCTCGACGGCGCGGTGGAGTCCTCGGTGCAGCTGGGAATCGCCGACGTCGTCGCCGATGTGGTGGAAACCGGCTCCACGCTGCGTTCCGCGGGGCTGGCGGTGTTCGGTGAACCCATCCTGGAATCCGAGGCCGTGCTCATCCGCTCGGCCCGCCGGACGGCCGACGATCCGGACCTCAACGTGCTGGATCGCCGCCTGCAAGGCGTGCTCGTTGCGCGTTCGTATGTGCTCATGGACTACGACGTGCCGGTCGAACACGTCGAAGCCGCCGTGGCCGTCACCCCCGGCCTGGAATCACCCACCGTCTCCCCGCTGCATGACCGCTCCTGGGTGGCCGTGCGCGCGATGGTCCGCCGCGCCGACACCAACCGGGTCATGGACCAGCTGTACGACGTCGGGGCCCGCGCCATCATCGTCACCTCCATCCCCGCCTCGCGCCTATGACCACCCCCGCTGAGCTCTACGCGCCCTTCCGCCCGCGATGGGCGAGATACGTCGCCATCGTCCTCGCGGTGCTCCTCGTCGCGGGCTTCTTCGCCCTCATCTGGGGAATGTCCGCCGTCGGTAGCCCGATGGAGCCCGGGGACATCGGGGGAGTGGCGGTGTTCGCGCTCATCCTCATCTGGTTCTGCTTCCGGCAGGCCACCGTGCGAGCCGTACCGAGCAGCGAGGGCCTCGTCGTGCGCAACCTCTTCATCACCACCCGGCTGACATGGCCGCAGATCATCGCGGTGCACCTGGGAGATCGACCCTGGGCGCAGCTCGACCTCGCCGACGGCGACACGCTGTCGGTCATGGGGATCCAGTCCGCCGACGGAGACTTCGCCCGCCAAGAGGCGAGGCGCCTCGCGACGCTCGTGGCCGCCAACGAGCCACGCGACCGCTAGGCCGCGGGCCCGCCCGACCGCTCGATGGCGAGCCGGTGGGCATGCACCCCGGCCGCGGCGACCGCGAGGAAAGCCGCGGGGTCGTCGTCCAGGCCGCGGCCCATCGTCGACAACCGCACGGGGCAGCCCTCGAGGGCTTCGCGAAGACCCTCAAGGCCCACGGTGACGAGCCGGTGAGGACCGTGCGGGGCGGCGAGCTCGGCCGCCTGGTCGGCGACCCCGTCCCAGAACGCCTCGCCGCCCGCGTGAGGGACGACGACATCGGCGGAGCGGAGCGCGACGCGCCGGTAGGCGGTGAGGGAATGGTGCGAGACGCCCCGGTGGCGCGGGCGCGGGTCGGCCTGCGAGACCCGCAGGCTCGCCACCCCACGACCGCCCAGCGCGGCGACGGCGTTGATCGCCTCGCCGGTCGCCACGCCCGTGAATCCCCACGTGGTCCCGGTACCGAGGTTCCCCGGCCCCTGGCACACGATCACGGCGTCGGCGCCCACGACGTGGTGGGCGGCGAGTAGGGCCGTGTGGAGGTTCACGGCCTCATAGTCGCCGCCGAAGGCCTGGCCCGCGGTGATCGTCGCCGCCAGCCAGTCGGCGCCGCGCAGCTCGGCGACGGTGCGGGAGAACCAGGCGGGGAGGGCCGCGCCATCGGTCATGACGTAGGCCACGCGCGGGACAGCCCCGCCGACGCGGGCGGCCTCGTGGCGCATACCCGCGACGATCGCCGGCAGCGCGGAGTGCAGGTCGGCGACGACCACGGGCAGGCCGGCGAGGTCGTCGGCCTCGCGCAACGCGTCGTGCCAGGGCGACTCCTCCTCATCGACGCCCAAGCCCATGGCCTGCAGCGGCGTATAGCGGGCCTTGACGACGTGGCCGGGGCCCGCGGGCGGGCGGGGCGCACGCGGATCGGGAGGCAGGGCGTCCGGAAGCGCGATGACAAGGGCATACCCGCCGGTGCCGAGATTGCGGAGGAGGGCCGTGACGTTGACCAGCACCCGGTCCCCGACCGCCGGCTCGCCCACGAGCTCGGGATAGGCGAGCGCGCGTACCGCGCGCGGCTCGTCATCGCCCGACAGCTCCACCTCGAGTGTCACGGCGCCATGCCACGAAGCCACGAGGCGACGCACGGTGCCTTCACGCCACGAGATCACCCCGCAACGCTACCCGAGCGCTACGGTGGGGGCGTGGCACGTGTGGAACCGGCCGAGCGGCTGCTGTACCTGCTCATCGCACTGGTGCACGCCCGGGGCCGTCTCACCAAAGCGCAGATTCGCGCGTCGGTGACCGGGTACGACGACGACTCCTCGCCCGAAGCCTTCGAACGGCGCTTCGAGCGCGACAAGGATCTCCTGCGTCAGCTCGGGGTGCCGATCATCACCGACATCCACCCCCTGCACGAGGACGAGGTTGGTTACCGCCTGGACGACGCGGACTACGCGCTGCCCGACATCCGCTTCACCGCCGCTGAAGTGGGCGTGCTGTCGCTGGCGGCGGAGGTGTGGCAGGACGCCGACCTCGCCGAGTCCGCCCGGCGCGGCCTCACCAAGCTGCGGGCCCGGGGCGCCCCGGTCGACCCCCGCGCCCGAGAAGGGCTCGCCTTGCGCATCCGGGGAGCGGAGGCGCCGTTCACCCCGCTGATGACGGCGATCGACCGGCGCCAGGCGGTGACCTTCGACTACCGCACCGCCTCGACCGGGGAACAGCGCAGTCGCCACGTCGAGCCGTGGCGACTGCTGAGCCAGTGGCGCGGCTGGTACCTCATCGGCTTCGACCGCGACCGCGAGGCGCCGCGCGTGTTTCGGCTCTCGCGCATCACGAGCCGGGTTCGCACGAGCGGGCCCAGGGATGCCTACGTCATCCCCGACCACGACGGCGCCGCCCTGATCGAGGCCACCCGCGAGGGCCCACAGCACGCCCACCTCGCGGTGGCACCCGAGCGGGGCGCCGCGCTGCGCTCCCGCGCCATCCCGCAGGACGGGAGCGCGCCCCCACCCCAGCTGCCGGCGGGCCTCGACGGCCACGACATCATCACCGTGCCCATGGACGACGAAGAGGTGCTGGCGGGTGAAGTGGCGCCGTATGGCAGCTCCGTCATCGTGCTGGCACCCCGTTCGCTGCGCGACGCGGTGGTGCGCCGCCTGACAGCCGTGGCCGACCTCGGAGGAGACGATGAGTGAGAAGGCCGCCGACCGGCTGACGAGACTGCTCGCGCTGGTGACCTACCTTGATGAACACCCCGGCGTCGCCGTCAGCGAGGTCGCCGAGCACTTCGGCGTCACCCCCGATCAGGTGCTTGCCGACGTCAACCTGCTGTGGGTGAGCGGTACCCCCGGCGGTTTGCACGGCGACATGATCGACTTTGCCCCCGATCACTACGACGAGCACATCCTCACCCTCACCGAGTCGCTGGGGATGGAGCGCCCGCTGCGCCTGGGGCGGCAGGAGGCCCTCGCGCTGCTCGTCGCGCTGCGCTCCCTGGAAGGAATCGCCAACGCCGGCGCGCTCGACGCCGAGCTCGTCGCAACCACCGCCGCCAAGCTGCAGCAGGCCGCCGGGGAGGCAGGCGCGGCGGCCGACGCCCTGCAGTTGCGCATCTCGGGGGCCGCCCAAACGCAGGAGACCCTCGCCACCGTCCGCCGGGCCATCACCGAGCGACGCAGGCTGTGGCTGCGCTACGTGTCGGCCTCCGACGAGGTGAGTGAGCGGGAGGTCGACCCCATCGAAGCGGTGTGGGACGGCGCGCAGTGGTACGTGCACGCGTGGTGCCACCGCGTGGCCGACGACCGCTTCTTCCGCCTCGACCGCGTGCTCGATATCCGTGTGCTCACCGCGCCTGCCGAGCGGCACGACGCGGCGGGGCGGGGGAGTGCCGAACCGGACCTCACGACCGTGACGATAGAGGCCGAACTCGAGATCGAGGAACGCGCGCGCTGGGTAGCCGAACAGTTCCCCGTCGAGGAGGTCAGCGAGCTCGCCGGCGGAAGGCTGCTGCTTCGGCTGCGCGTGGCGGACATCGCGTGGCTGAGCAACCTCGTGTTTTCTCTCGGCGACCAGGTCCGCGCCCTTCGCCCGGCCGAGCTGCGC
>DATGSB010000071.1:0-2504 GCA_035303045.1 Actinomycetaceae bacterium
GGACAGTGCGTCCAACGAGCGGCGGAGATTGGCCTCCTCGACGCCCAACAGCACGTCGATGGCCTCCAGCTGATCGGGCATCTCCGCCTGCACATAGGTGTGGATCGCCGCGACCGTGTCGACTGACATCTCGCGGGTGAGCATGTAGTCGGCAACCACGTCTTCATCGTGAACGCCCACGAGCAGTTGCAGTATCGCCGAGACCCAGCCGGTGCGGTCCTTCCCCGCCGTGCAGTGGACGATCGCCGGTCCCGACGAGACGGCCACGGCGTGGACGGCTCGGCCGAACCCCCTTCGCTCGTGGTCGCCCGTCACGAACCGCTCGTAGGTCCGGGCCATCTCGTGGCGGGCCTCATCGGCGCTGACCAGCCCGGACTCCGTGAGGGTGGCCGCCGTGGTCTCGCCACCCAGCACGTCGATCGCGAGGTATTCGGCCCCGGGCGGGACCACGTCGGGTTGCTTGGCGATCTCCGCCTCGGTCCGCAGGTCCACGACCGTGGATATGCCCAGCCGTTCGAGAACTCGCAGGTCGTCCTCACTGACAGTCAGCGCCATCGACCGGAAGGCGAGCCCCCGGGTCATCGTGCCGGACGGCCGGGTCGCGTAACCCGGGCCGGCCACGTCCCGGAAGTTGTGGATGCTGCTCAGGTGGATGTCACTGACGACGAACCCGTCCCGGTCGAGGCCCACCTCGTCGTCGCCCCCTGGGCTCACCCCGCCGCCCTTCCCGGAATCGAGTCGGGCCGCCGCCCCGGCTCCCTCACCTGGTTGAACGACCATCCCGCACCCCTCACGTCCTGCGCACCCCACGGCGCGTCACCCTCGTTCCTACCTCATCGTCGCCTCACGCGCTGACACCTGTCAGAAAACCTGTCCATTCCGGGGTGGAACCGGCCCAGATCACCTATTGTGCGATCCCATGACCAGAACAAGTTTCAATCCCGGCCACGCCATGAAGCACGAGACGTTCGGCGACATCCTGCTGGAGCGGTCGACCGACGACCACCCGGGACTGCTGTTCGAGGACTCCTCGTGGACGTGGCGCGAGTTCGTGGCGGAGGCCGCCGTCCGCGCGGAGATCCTGCGCGCCTGGTCAGACGAGTACGCGGAGTCCTACGCCGACCGGCCCGACCCCTACAAGCGCCTCCACGTGGGCATCCTGCTGGAGAACGTGCCGGAGTACCTGTTCACGCTGTCCGGCGCGGCCCTCGCCGGCGTCACGATCATCGGCATCAACCCCACCCGCCGCGGCGCCGAGCTCGCCTCCGACATCCGCGGCGTGGACTGCGACGTGATCGTCACCGACGCCGACGGCAGCGCGCTGCTCGACGGCCTCGACACGGGCGCCGTCGCCTCGTTCGACATCGACTCCGAGCAGTGGCGCGGCCTGCTCGCCGACCACGCCGGCGCCGAGCCCCGCCTGCACCCCGAGGACGCGCGCGACCCCCACACCCTGCTCGCGCTGCTGTTCACCTCGGGCTCCACGGGCGCGCCCAAGGCCGTCATGTGCTCGACCGGCCGCATGGCGATGCTCGGCACGATCAACTACCGCGGCCTCGTTCGCGACGACGTGGCCTACAGCGCGATGCCCCTGTTCCACGGCAACGCCCTGTTCGCCGCGTTCGCGCCCGCCGCCTACGTGGGCTGCACGTTCGCGATGCGCCGCAAGTTCTCGGCCTCCGGCTTCCTGCCCGACGTGCTGAAGTTCAACGCCACCTACTTCAACTACGTGGGCCGGTCCCTGTCCTACATCCTCGCCCAGCCCGAGGTGCCGGAGGAGAAGCGGACGCGCCTGCGCACCGTGTTCGGCACCGAGGCCTCCGTCCACGACCGCGTGGAGTTCGAGCGCCGCTTCGGCGTGACCCCGCTCGAGTCCTACGGCTCGAGCGAGGGCGGCGTGGTGATCAGCCACACCGAGGACACCCCGCCCGGCGCGCTCGGCGTGGCCGGCGCCTACATGGACGTGGCGATCCTCGACGAGGACGGCAACGAGTGCCCGATCGCCGAGTTCGACGACGAAGGCGGCCTCATCAACGCCGGCGAGGCGATCGGCGAGATCTGCAACCTCACCGGTGCCAAGCTGTTCGAGGGCTACTACCGCAACCCCGAGGCCACCGCCGAGCGCAACATCGGCGAGGTGTACCACTCCGGCGACCTGGGCTACAAGGACGCGGACGGCTACTTCTACTTCGCCGGCCGCTCCGGCGACAAGATCCGCGTGGACAGCGAGAACTTCTCCGCCGGCCCCGTCGAGCGGATCCTCGACCGCTTCCCCGGCGTGCTCGTGGTGGCCGTCTACCCGGTGCCCGACCCGCGCACCGGCGACCAGGTGATGGCCGCCATCCAGCTGGAGCCCGGCGTGGAGTTCGACGCCGACGCCTTCACGGAGTTCTGCCGCACCCAGCCCGACATGGGCACCAAGTGGGCGCCCCGGTTCGTGCGCATCATGCAGGAGATGCCGGTGACCGCCACCCGCAAGATCTCCAAGCCGGTGCTGCGGCAGG
>DATGSB010000072.1:0-2928 GCA_035303045.1 Actinomycetaceae bacterium
GGGGCCGCGGGTGCCCAGGGTGCCCGGGGTGGTGCCCGAGGGTGCCCCGGGGTGCGCTGCGCGGTAGCCGAGGGCGCCCCGGGCGTGCCCGCAAGCGGCACCCCCGGCACCGACGACGGAAACCCATGAGTTGAGCGCCGATCTGACGCCGGCGTCACTGCTTAGGTATGGGGTTTCCGTCGAAAACGCACTCTGGAACCCGTGAGTTACGACGGACTCCTATGAGCCAGGCGCCGAGGGCGGCGGGATCATAGGAGTCAGGGCGAATAAGACGACGGACTCCCATGAGCCAGGCGAGCGCCTCGCCCAACGCTTACGGGACGCCCGACGCCTACGGGACGAGCACCGCCCGGCCCATGATCTTGCCGGCGGCGAGGTCGTCGAAGGCCTGCTGGACGTCGGCGAGGTCGTAGCGTTCGGCGTTGACGGCGATCTTGCCCGCCTGGGCGAGCGCGACCACCTGGGAGAGGTCGCTGCGGTTGCCGCCGTAGGCGCGTTCGATGTTGACGCCCCAGGGCAGGCGCTCGTCGTTCTCAGCGCGGTAGGTGAAGGTGCCGCCGCCGAGCCCGGCGATGCGGATGGCGCCGCCCTGGGCGATGCAGTCCAGCGAGGTGTCCACGGTCGGCTGCACGCCGATGAAGTCGAGAATGACGTCGGCGCCGCGCCCGCCGGTGTCCTCCAGCACGCGCGCCGCGGTGTTCTCGTCGCTGAGGATGGCGAGGTCGGCGCCGTGCTCGGCGGCGAAGGCCACCTTGTCGGGATCGGTGTCGGCGGCGATGATGCGCGCGCCGGACGTGGCGGCGAGGATCTGCAGGCCCATGTGGCCCAGCCCGCCGATGCCGAGAACGAGCACGGTGGCGTCGGCCGAGGTGCGGTCGCGCACGCTGTTGATGGTGTGCATCGGGGTCCACGCGGCGTCGGTGAGCGAGGCGGCGACCACCGGGTCGAGATCGCCGCTGGCCACAAGGTGGCGGGCGTAGACGACCATGTAGTCGGCCATCCCGCCGTCAACGCCCACCCCGTAGCTCATGGGCGTGAGCGCGTCCCGCGAGCCGGCAACGAGGCAGAGGTTGTCTCGCCCGGCCGCGCACTCCCGGCACTGGCCGCAGTTGAGCAGCGGCAGCACGACGACCTGCTCGCCGACCTCCCAGCCGCTCACGGTGTCGCCGAGCTTCTCGATGACCCCGGCGGTCTCGTGGCCCAGGGTGCTGCCGATGAGCGGGTTATCGTCCCCCAGGCCGATGATCGCCAAGTCCGACAGGCACACGCCCGCCGCCTGCACGCGAATGAGAACCTGGTCCGGCTCGAGCTCGGGGATCTCCTTCTCGCGGATCTCGATGGTGTTGTTGCGGACGTACGTAACAGCGCGCATGTGAAACCTTCCTCTAGTGATCGGCTCCTCCCAACCGTCGGCCCTCCACACGGGAAGCGCAAGCGGCGGAACTGGCGCGCGTGACGAGCCGGTGTCGGGCGCCTAACGGCGCGCTGACCAACGAGTGAACACTTGGTTGCCGCGTTTTCGGGCGCGTAGCGTGCGGGTGCGAGCCGGCGTTGGCCGCTCGCTCCCTCGCAGCACAAGGGGGCCACCATGCCGAGCGACCAGCACTCCCTCGCGCGCCGTCTGGGCACGACCGACGCCGTCGTCATCGGCCTGGGATCGATGATCGGCGCCGGGGTGTTCTCCGCCTTCTCCCCCGCCGCCCAGGCGGCGGGATCCGCGCTCCTCATCGGCCTGGGGATCGCCGCCGTCGTCGCCTACGCCAACGCGACCGCCTCGGCCCAGCTCGCGGCGCAGTACCCGACCTCGGGCGGCACCTACGTGTATGGCCGCGAGCGCCTGGGGCCGTGGCCCGGGTTCCTTGCGGGGTGGAGCTTCCTCATCGGCAAGACCGCCTCGTGCGCGGCGATGGCGCTCACCTTCGCCGCCTACGCGGCCCCCGACGGCTGGCAGCGCCCCGTCGGCGTCCTCGCCGTCGCCTTCCTGGCCGCCGTCAACTATCGCGGCGTCACCCGCACCGCCCGCCTCACCCGCATCATCGTCATCGTCGTGCTGCTGGCGCTGGCCGTGGCGATCACGGCGAGCATCGCCGGGGGCGATCCGCAGTGGTCGCGCGTGAACCCGTGGGGCGGCCCGGACGGCGGGTGGTACGGCACGCTGCAGTCGGCCGGCCTGCTGTTCTTCGCCTTCGCGGGCTACGCGCGCATCGCGACGATGGGTGAGGAGGTGCGCGACCCCGCGCGGACGATTCCGCGGGCGATCACGTGGGCGCTGGGCATCGTCGTCGTCATCTATGCGACCGTCGCGCTCACCTTGCTGGCGACGCTGGGGGCGCAGGGCACGGCCGAGACGGCGGCCCCGCTGGCCGCGGCGGTGGAGGGCGGCGCGTGGTCGTGGGCCGGCCCCGCCGTGCGCATCGGCGGGGCGGCCGCCTCCCTCGGGGCGCTGCTCGCGCTCGTCGCCGGGGTAGGGCGCACGAGCCTGGCGATGGCCCGCGAGGACGACCTGCCGCGGTGGCTCGCCGCCGTCCACCCGCGGTTCCGGGTGCCGCATCGCGCGGAGGTGGCCCTCGCGGTGGTCGTGTGCCTGCTCGTTATCGCCGTGGACCTGCGCGCCGCCATCGGGTTCTCCTCCTTCGGCGTGCTGCTGTATTACTTCGTCGCCAACGCCGCGGCGTGGACCCAGGACGGCGCACATCGCCGCTACCCGCGGGCGCTGCAGGCCCTGGGGATGGTGGGGTGCGCGGTGCTCGTCGTCACCCTGCCGGCGACGTCGGTCGCGGTGGGCGTGGGCGTGCTCGTCGTGGGCGTCGGGCTGCGGATGTGGCGGCTGCGCGCGCGTTAGTCCACTGCTGAGGGAGAAAGTGAGAGCGACGGTCCTCCTTGCTCTCACTTCCGGCGAAAGTGAGAGTAAGCGCGGCGAGTGTGACC
>DATGSB010000073.1:0-2142 GCA_035303045.1 Actinomycetaceae bacterium
CGAGTCGACGGTGAGCACCTCGGTGAGCGCCACGAGCATGCCCATGCCCGCCCCGATGGAGGCGACGGCGCCGATGAGCGGGAGGCCCGCGGCGAGAAACCCGCCGAAGACGACGACCATGACGGCGAGCGACAACGGCAACGCGATGGCCTCGCCCCGGATCAGGTCGGCCTGCAGCTGATCGACGACGGCCGAGGTCAGCAGCGCGGTGCTCGACACGAGGCCACTCGCGCCGGGGCTCACCTGCGCGATCTGCGCCGGCATCCGCCCGAGCTCGCCCTCCACGGCTCGCCGCTGCGCATCGGCCTCGGCCGGTGTTTCGGCGGGTTCGAGTTCCACGATGACGAGGAAGCCCTGCCGGTCCTGCGCCACCAGGGCGGCGACGGCGGGATCCGCGAGACCGTCGGGCACCACGAAGGGGTCGAGCACCACCGTGACGCCGGGCAGCGCGGCCACCTCCTGCCGCAGCGGAGCCAGCGCAGCACCTACGTCTTCGGCGATCTCGGGATCATCGACGTCGATCCCGCTCAGCGCGAGCGTGACCCGGGTGGAGTCGTCGTCATCGGCGAGCAGTTCCATCCCCTCGTGGCTCTCGGAGCCAGGGATCTGCGGCTGGCCCGAGTGCATCCGCTCGAAGAGCCCCGTCCCGGTGACACCGAAGGCCACCGCGAGGCTGACGACGACGATCAGCGCCCACCCGCCGATGACGAGGCCGGGGCGCCGCAGGATGCGGTGAGTGAGTGCCGTCCACACGATGAGTAGTGTCCCACCTCGCGACGTAGGCTGCGGGGGTGGATCTCTTCGATGCCGCGGGGGCAGACGATCGGGGGCTGCCCGCCGTGCGCCCCGACGCCCCGCTCGCCGTGCGAATGCGCCCCGCCGACGTCGCAGAGGTCGTCGGCCAGGGGCACCTGCTGGAGCCCGGCGCGCCGCTGCGGCGCCTGCTCGACCAGGCCGACCAGCCCGGCTTCGCGCCGTCCTCGGTCGTGTTGTGGGGCCCGCCTGGCACAGGGAAGACGACGCTGGCCTACCTGGCGGCGCGCCAATCCGGACGGCGGTTCGTCGAGCTGTCGGCGGTCACGGCCGGGGTCAAGGACGTGCGGGCCGTCGTGTCGGAGGCGAGGCGGAGGCTCGTCACCGGGGGTGACGAAACGGTGCTGTTCATCGACGAGGTGCACCGATTCTCCCGTTCCCAGCAGGACGCGCTGCTGCCGTCGGTGGAGAACCGGTGGGTGACCCTCATGGCCGCTACCACGGAGAACCCGAGCTTCTCGGTCATCTCCCCGCTGCTATCGCGATCGCTGCTGCTCACGCTGCATCCCCTGGATGCAACGGCTGTCGGCGAACTCGTCGATCGCGCGGTGAGGGATGACCGGGGCTCGCGGGCCGCTTTGCCCTCGAGGAGGACGCGCGCGACCACCTCGTGCGCCTCGCCGGGCCCGACGCCCGCAAGGCCTTGACGATCCTCGAAGCGGCAGCGGGCACGGCGGCTGCCACGGGCACCGACACGATCGACCTGTCGGCGGTGGAACGGGCCATCGACATCGCGGCCGTGCAGTACGACCGCGCGGGCGACCAGCACTACGACGTCACCAGCGCTTTCATCAAATCGATGCGGGGCTCCGACGTCGACGCTTCGCTGCACTACCTCGCCCGGATGATCGAGGCGGGGGAGGACCCACGCTTCATCGCCCGCCGCATCATCATCGCCGCCGCAGAGGAGGTCGGCATGGCCGACCCCACCGCGCTGCAGGTCGCCGTCGCCGCAGCAGAGGCGGTCGCGATGATCGGCATGCCCGAAGGCAGAATCGTGCTCGCCCAGGCCGTCGTGCACATCGCGACGGCGCCCAAGTCCAACGCCTCCTACCGCGCCATCGACGCCGCCCTGGCCGACGTCCGCGCGGGCAAGGCGGGCCCGGTCCCGATGCACCTGCGAGACGCGCACTATGCGGGCGCCAAGCAGCTCGGCCACGGGAAGGGCTACCGTTACGCCCACGACGCCCCCAACGCCGTCGCCCCACAGGAGTACCTCCCCGAGGAACTCGCGGGCGCCCGCTATTACGAGCCGACCGGTCGCGGCGGGGAGCGGGAGATCTCGGTGCGGCTGGAACGGATCCGCCAGATCCTCACCCGCCAGCGCCC
>DATGSB010000074.1:0-3780 GCA_035303045.1 Actinomycetaceae bacterium
GACCTTCTACCGGTTCGGCCACCTGTCGGACCGGCTCGTCAAGCGCGAGGGCACGTGGCTGTTGAGCGAGCACCGCATCGATCAGTGGCGCGGCGAGGTGCTCGAGGGGTTCCCGCGTCGTGACATCGCAATGGTTTCCGCAGGAGGCACGCCATGACGGCATCGACGGCAGACGAACTGACGATTGAGGACCGCGCAGCGATCGAGGACCTGTACGCACGCTATGCCTGGGCGCTCGATCGGGGGGAGGACGACGCGTTTGCGGAAGTGTTCACCCCCGAATCGACGTTCGAAGACCCGTCCGGGCACTACACCGGCACGAACACGCCCTACGACGTCATGGCGGCAATGCGGTCCAACAGCACGTTCCCCGGGCGGCAACACTGGGTCGGCCAAATTGTCATGGAGGGAACGACGACCGAGGTTCGAGCGAAGGCGTTCGTCATGGTCACCGCGCGGCACGAGAGCGGCGCGACCAACCTGCACCTCGTCGCCGCTTACTTCGACCATCTGAAGAAGATCGATGGGCAATGGCGGATCGTCACGCGGCTCGCAAAGCCGTGGCGCGGCGACCTGCTCGCGGGGTTCCCCGAGGTCCAAAGCCAGCCGCAGTGGTCTCGCAACCAGCAGCAGGGAGCAGCGAAATGACGCCCGAGGAGATCGATTCCCGCGACACCTACGTCCCGCCGAACCGACGCGGGGCGGATCAGCCGCCCAGCCCGGCGGACCGGCTCGAGATCGATGAGCTGTTCAGCCGGTACTCCTGGGCCATCGACACGGGCGATGTCGATGGCTTCGAGGCCCTGTTCGTCGACGATGCAGAGTTGGAAGACACGGTGGTGGGCCGGTCGTTCACCGCGCCGGGCGCGGCCCGGGCGTTTGCGACCTACTTCCGGGAGCGGGAGGTGTTCCCGGGGCGGCAACACTGGGTGGGGCCGGCGGTGATGACGATGGCCGGTGACGACACGTGCCACATTCGGTCCTTCGTCATGGCTTCCCACCTCTACTCCACCGGGGCGAACTACCTCACCTTCCTCGGCAGTTACGACGACGTCGTCGTGCGAACCGAACAGGGGTGGAAGTTCCAGCGCCGCCGGTTCTTCAACTGGACGCGCGACACCTTCAAGGGGCGCCGGCGCGAGCTGGCGCTCGAGCAAACGTAAGGGCGAGGCACGGGCGGCGGCCGTTGGCCGCGTACCCGTCCATGCCCCTTCGGCGACCACAAATGTAGGAGACACAGTTCAATGACGGCTACTCCCGAGATGGTGAGGCACCAGGTGCGCGTGTACCGCAGTGCCGAGAACCTGCCACGAACCGAGCAGCTTGCGTGGAAGTTCGCCGAGGTGGCGGTCGATCCCGTCTCCGTCACTGATGCAGTGACGGAGATGGTGATCAACCGCATCATCGACAATGCCGCGGTGGCGGCGGCCGCCCTCACCCGCGCTCCGGTGGTTGCTGCGCGAAGCCAGGCCACGGCGCATCCGTACAGCCCTGGGGCGACGGTCTTCGGCCTGCCGCAGGGCGAGCGAGTGAGCCCGGAATGGGCAGCGTGGGCGAATGGCGTCGCGGTGCGGGAGTTGGACTTTCACGACACCTATCTCGCGGCGGACTACTCCCACCCGGCCGACAACATCCCGGCGATCCTGGCCGTCGCGCAGCACCTCGCGGACCGCTTCAGCCTCACGGGGGCCCGCGTGGTGCGCGCGATCGCCACGGCGTACGAAATCCAGGTCAACCTCGTTCGTGGGATCTGCTTGCACGAGCACAAGATCGACCACGTGGCTCACCTGGGCCCGTCCGCGGCGGCCGGGCTGGGCACGCTGCTGGACTTGGACGCCGAAACGATATTTCAGGCCATTGGTCAGGCGCTCCATACGACGACGGCCACGCGGCAATCCCGCAAGGGGGAGATCTCGTCGTGGAAGGCGCATGCGCCCGCGTTCGCGGGGAAGGTCGCCGTCGAAGCAATCGACAGGGCCATGCGGGGGCAGACGTCACCGGTCCCGATTTACGAAGGCGAGGACGGCGTGATCGCCTGGCTGCTCGACGGCCCGGACGCCGCGTACGAAGTGCCGTTGCCGGGGCCGGGCCAGCCCAAGCTCGCGATCCTGGAGACCTACACGAAGGAGCACTCCGCGGAGTACCAATCGCAAGCGCTCATCGACCTGGCGCGCAAACTGCACCACGACGTTCCGGCGGTGACCGATCCGGCGAACGTGCAGGAGATCGTCATCCACACGTCGCATCACACGCACTACGTCATCGGCTCCGGCGCCAACGATCCCCAAAAGTACGATCCGCAGGCCTCCCGGGAAACCCTCGACCACTCGATCCCCTACATCTTCGCGGTGGCATTGCAGGACGGCCGCTGGCACCACAACGACTCGTATGCCCCCGACCGCGCTCGGCGCTCCGACACGGTCGAGCTATGGCAGAAGATCTCCACCGCCGAGGATCCGGAATGGACGCGGCGCTATCACTCACCCGACCCGGCCGAGAAGGCGTTCGGTGGCCGAGTGGAAATTCTCCTCACGGATGGCACGCGGATCGTCGAAGAGATCGCCGTGGCGGACGCCCACCCCCATGGCGCCCGTCCCTTCGCCCGTGAGCAGTACATCGAGAAGTTCCGCACGCTGGCCGACGGGGTATTGGATCCGGCAGAGATCGACAGATTCCTCAGCGTGGTCCAGCGGCTGCCCGAGCTGGGAGGGGCCGAACTGGGCGAGCTCACCGTGACCGCGCCGCCGGAGCTCATGCAAGGTCCCACGCCCCAGGGCATCTTCTGATGCTGTACGCAGCTACCTCCGCGGCGGCGAAGCGGCTCGCCCTGCGGGAGCAGCTATCGGCCGGGAAGCTGCTGCGCCTCCCGGGTGCGTTCAATCCACTCGCGGCCAAGCTCATCCAGGACAAGGGCTTCGAGGGGGTCTACGTTTCGGGGGCCACCCTGTCGGCCGATCTGGGGTTGCCGGACATCGGGCTGACGACGCTCACCGAGGTCGCCAGCCGTAGCCAGCAGATCGCTCGGATGACCGACTTACCCACGCTGGTCGACGCCGACACCGGCTTCGGCGAGCCCATGAACGTTGCGCGCACCGTGCACGAACTGGAGGAGGCGGGGGTGGCCGGCCTCCACATCGAGGATCAGGTCAACCCGAAACGCTGCGGCCACCTCGATGGCAAGCAGGTCGTCAGCACCGACACGGCGACGAAGCGGATCCGGGCGGCCGTCGACGCGCGCCGCGACGACAACCTCCTCGTCATGGCCCGCACCGACATCCGAGCCGTGGAGGGACTGGAGGCGACGATTCAACGGGCCCAGGCGCTGGTCGATGCCGGAGCCGACGCGATCTTCCCGGAGGCGCTCCAGGACCGCCGCGAGTTCGAGGCGCTTCGCAGCGCCGTGGACGTGCCGCTCCTCGCCAACATGACGGAGTTCGGCAAGAGCGAACTGCTCACCCAGCGCGAGCTCCTGGAGATCGGCATAAACATCGTCATCTACCCCGTGTCGCTGCTTCGGCTCGCCATGGGCGCGGCCGAGCGCGGGCTGGACACGCTGGCCGAGCACGGATCTCTCGCCTCGGAAGTCGAGAACATGCAGCACCGGGCTCGGCTGTACGAGCTCGTCGAATACGAGGCATACAACAGCTTCGACAACTCGATCTTCACCTATATCCCGATGCAGTCGTGACGACGTAGGAGTCGCACGTGGTGCACACGCGACGAAGGAGTTGCCACCATGGCAGACAGTTCAACCGAAAGCATCCATAAGGGCCTCGCGGG
>DATGSB010000075.1:0-2668 GCA_035303045.1 Actinomycetaceae bacterium
AGACGTGGTCCCACGCGGACTACCCGCTCATCCCCGTCGGCACGATGACGCTCAACCGCAACCCGGAGAACTTCTTCGCCGAGATCGAGCAGGCGGCATTCGCCCCCTCGAACATGGTTCCGGGAACCGGGGTGTCCCCCGACAAGATGCTGCTCGGCCGGGTGTTCGCCTACGCCGACGCCCACCGTGCTCGCATCGGCACCAACTTCCACCAGCTCCCGGTGAACAAGCCGGTCGTGCCGACGAACAACTACACCTTCGACGGCAACATGACGTACGAGCACTCCGGTACCGCGCCCGTCTATGCCCCCAACTCCTTCGGGCGTCCGTGGGCGGACGAGACGGGGCCGACGGAAGACGGTTGGGAGGCCGACGGCGAGCTCGTGCGTACCGCCTACGCGCTGCACGCCGAGGACGACGACTTCGGCCAGCCCGGCACCCTCGTCCGCGAGGTCTTCGACGACGCCCAGCGCGACCGCTTCGTGGAGACCGTCGCCGGTGCGCTCGAGGGCGTTGCCGAACCGGTGCTGTCCAACGCCTTCCAGTACTGGAAGAACGTGGACCAGACGATCGGCGAGCGCATCGAGGCCACCCACCGCGCCGCACAGGGCCAGGACCAGGTCGGCGTGTGATGGCCTGATGGTCTCTCCCAGTTGAGGGAGGCTCCACACGACAACGGGCCCGGCGCATCTGCGCCGGGCCCGTTGTCGTGTTGCCACAGGGGTGCACCCTGCGATTGATCAGGCCTGCAACACTCCGAGGGAGTGGGTGTCCTGGAAGGCGCGCACGCCCTCGATGCCCTGCTCCCGTCCCATCCCGGACTGCTTCATGCCGCCAAAGGGCGCGCGGAGATCCAGGCGCGGGGCGCCATGGTCGTTCACCCACACATACCCGCACTCGAGCTGGTTACCCACCCGCTCGGCCGCCGCCGGGTCCGCCGTCCACACCGAACCGCACAATCCGGCCCAGGTGTCGTTCGCGGCCGCCACGGCCTCCTCCTCCGTGTCGAACGGCAGGATCGGGATGACCGGGCCGAACTGCTCCTCGGTGACCACCCGCAGCGACGGATCCGGGTCGACGACGATAGCCGGGCGGATGAAGTTGCCGCCCTCGAACTCCGGTGCTGTCGGCAGTTCACCGAATTCCAGCACCTTCGCCCCGGCGTCCTTTGCCTCCTGGATGAGCTGGGCGACGAACTCCTTCTGCGCCGGCTGGTGCAACGGGCCCATCGTCGTCTTCTCGTCCAGACCGTCACCGAGCACGACGTTCTCCAGGCGGGCGCTGAGACCGGCGACGAGTTCATCCATCTTCGACCGGTGCACGTACACGCGCTTGGCGTTCATGCAGATCTGGCCCGTCGTGTCGTAGATCGCCGCGAAGAGCCGGTCGAGGTGCTCGTCGGTGAGCTCGGCGTCTTCGAGGAAGATCGCCGGGTCGTTGCCCCCGAGTTCGAGGGTGACGCGGGTGAGCGTGCTCGCCGCCATCTCCATGATGCGCTTGCCGCCACCGACGCTGCCGGTGAAGCACACCTTCGCGACGTCCTCGTTGGCGATGAGCTTCGACATCTCGCTGTCGTGCCCCGTGATGACATTGAGGACCCCGGCCGGCAGCTTCTCGGCCACGCGCTGCACGAGGCGGGCGGTGGCCAGCGGCGCCGACGGCGGCGGCTTGACGATGACCGCGTTACCGGCCATGAGCGCATGCCCCAGCGCCGCCCCGAGGATGGCGATGGGCCAGTTGAACGGCACGATGATCGTGACGACGCCCAGCGACTGGTAGCGCACGGTCGTGCGCACCGGAATGCCGTCGACCGGCTCGAGCACCTTGGCTTCGTCGATCTCATCGGCAAGGGCCGTCGCCAGCTTGGTTCGGATGTCGAAGACGAGCGCGTCGACCCATGCCTCCTGGCGAACCTTGCCGTTCTCTCGCGACAGGATCTCGGCGTCGGCGTCTCGGGCCTCTTCCAGGCCGACGAGTGCGGCGTTGATCTGCTCGGCACGCTGCGCGCTGCTCAGCGCCGACCACGCCGGGTACGCCTGCTTCGCCGCCGCCACCGCGTCGAGTACGTCCTGCTCGCTGGCGGCTGCGGCCCGCCCGACGATGACGCCCGGCCGGGCTGGGTCCGCCACTTCGAGGACGTCGGAGGTCTCTCGCGCTTCGCCTCCGATATACAGGCCCGATGTCACTATTTCGTGTACTGCGGACTGAGTCATTGTCCATACACCTCCTCTAAAACCGATCCGAGGTGAATCGGTGGTTTGGTTCGACGTCAGCGTCGCGACGTGCTGCGTGGGCGCCTGCGAGCGGGGCGCCGCTGTGCGCCGCCTGAAAGACCGCTACGGCGTCCTCAGCAACATCGATTCCATCATCATAGGTACGGCGCCAGATAGCTAGCGTATTGGCGATATCCGGCCCCAACACGTGCCTGGTGAACGCCTCGACGCCCCACCGGCCGCGATAGCCCGCCCGGTGGGCGTGAGCGGCGACGCCCGCGAGGTCGAGGGCGCCGCGGCTGAGCCTGCCCCGCCCGCTTTGGCCCAGCTCGAGGTAGCCGAGCTTCGGCATCGCCAGGTCGATGGCTGCGGCCATGTCTGCCTCCTCGATGCCCATGTGGAACGTGTCGAGGTGGATCCGAAGGTGCGGTGAGGCGCTGTCATCGACGAACTGC
>DATGSB010000076.1:0-2645 GCA_035303045.1 Actinomycetaceae bacterium
ATCTGCAGGACCGTCTTGAGCTTGCCGCCCGCTGACGCCGCCATGACCGAACGGCGCAGCATGACGAAGCGCAACAGGGTGATGCCGAGCTCCCGCACGATGATGATGGCCGGCACCCACCACGGCAGGGTGTTCGCCACCGCCAGCAGGACGAGCGCCGTCAGCACCAACGCCTTGTCCGCGATGGGATCCGCGATCTTTCCGAAGTTCGTCACCAGGTTGCGGCTGCGCGCGAGGTAGCCGTCGAGCTTGTCGGTGAGCGCCGCGAGAAGGAAGACCCCGGCGCCGATGAGCCGGAGCTGCCAGCTGTCCTGCATGGCGAGCCAGGCGAAGACCGGGACGAGCGCCACCCGAATCATCGTGACGAGGTTGGCCCAGTTCCACACGGGGGCGCTCGCGCGGGCGGTCTGCTGCACGCCGTCTGGGCTGGTCATGCCTCCCAGCGTACGACCACAACGCCACCGGCGTGGCATCGCATGAAATGCCGGCGGGCATAATGCCCACCATGGCCCGCCATGCGAAGAGCCGCGCTCTCTCCCGCTTCCTCATGCCCGTGACCGTCGTCCTCGCCGTCGGGTTAGCTGCCCTCCTCATCGCCGTGTGGCAGCCGGCGGGGACCGAGCATCCGGGCCCCCCGGCGGTGCAGGAGCAACCGACGCAAGCGCCGCCGACACAGACCGCCACGCCGCCGCCACCCCCGCCACCGGACGCCGTCTTCACGATCATGACCGGCGGGGACGTGCTGCCCCACGCAACGGTCATCCGCACGGCCCTGGAGGATGGCACGGACGGCGCCTACGACTTCGTGCCGATGCTGGCGGCGACCCAGGAATGGACGAGCGGTGCGGACTTGGCGATCTGCAATATGGAGGTGCCCCTGGCGCCGCCCGGCACCTCGCCGAGCGGTTACCCCGTTTTCGGTGCCCCCGACGAGCTCGCGCACAACCTGCGGGAGCTGGGCTGGGACGGCTGCTCGACGGCCACCAACCACACCCTCGACCGGGGCATGGCGGGGGCCAGCCATACCCTCGACGTCTTCGACGAGGTGGGCTTAGGGCACGCGGGCAGCGCCCGCGACGCCGAGGAGGCCGAGACCGCCCAGTGGTACGAACTCGAGCGGGAGGGGCAGCGCATCCGGGTCGCCAACATCGCCGCGACGTACGGCACCAACGGCATTCCGCTGCCGGAGCCGTGGGTGGTGGAGCTCATCGACGCCGAGCGGCTCATCGATCAGGCCACGCGCGCCCGAGAGGCGGGCGCCGACCTCGTCGTCGCCTCGATCCACTGCTGCTCCGAATACCGGGGGCAACCCGATCCCGAGCAGGTCGACCTCGCCCAACAGCTCGCCGATTCCGGTGTCATCGACCTGTACGTCGGTCACCACGCGCATGTGCCTCAGCCGATCGAGAAGTTGTCGGGTGGCCCGGACGACGAGGGGATGTGGGTCATCTACGGGTTGGGCAACTTCATCTCCAACCAGGACGAGAACTGCTGTGTGCCGCAGACCGCCACGGGCCTGTTGGCCACCGCCACGGTCGTCAAGCCCCACGACGAGCCAGCCCGGGTGCGGGAGGTGGAATGGACCGCGGTGACGGTCGATCGGCTGGGGCGGCAACGCCTGCACGTGCTGGCCGAGCTCGCCGCCGGCGATCGGCCGGACGGCCTGACGCTCAGTGATGAGCGGATCGCCAGTCGCTACGAGGGGGTGCGCGAGGTCGTCGGCTCCCAGGCCACCGAGCGCACGGAGCCACCGACCCCGACCGGGGAACCGGCCGTCGTCCTCGACCGGCAATAGGCCGGTGACGGTCAGGCGTGCCGGCACGCGGCGCTAGCTTCGGCCGGTGAGCTCCCAGGCGTCACTGTCGCTGGCATCAAGTTCCTCGCCCTGCGGCAGGACGGTTGTCGCGTCGGCGTCGTCGTGCTGGTCGTATGGTTCCTGCCCCTCGCCGCGCAGCATCGCAAGCGTCGCGGGCAGGTCGTCGGGTGCCACGAGGACGTCGCGGGCCTTGGATCCCTCCGAGGGTCCGACGATCTCGCGTGATTCCAGCAGGTCCATGAGCCGTCCGGCCTTGGCGAAGCCGACCCGAAGCTTGCGTTGCAGCATGGATGTCGAGCCGAACTGGGTGGTGACGACGAGCTCCGCCGCCTGAAGCAGTACGTCGAGATCGTCCCCGATGTCCTCATCCACCTGAGGTTTGGCCGTCGGTGCCGTCACGTCCTCCCGATACATGGGCTTGAGCTGCGCCTTGACGTGCTCGACGACGGTGTGGATCTCCGACTCCGAGACCCACGATCCCTGCACGCGCATCGAGCGCGGGGAACCCATGGGGAGGAAGAGCGCATCGCCCTGCCCGATGAGCTTCTCCGCGCCCGGCTGATCGAGCACCACCCGTGAATCGGCCAGCGAGGAGGTGGCGAACGCGAGCCGGGAGGGCACATTCGCCTTGATGAGGCCGGTCACCACATCCACCGACGGCCGCTGCGTGGCGAGAACGAGGTGAATGCCCGCGGCGCGGGCGAGCTGGGTGATGCGCTGCACCGAGGCCTCGACGTCGCGGGGGGCGACCATCATGAGGTCGGCGAGCTCGTCGACGACGACCAGCAGGTACGGGTAGGGCTGCAGCACACGCTCGGACCCGGCCGGC
>DATGSB010000077.1:0-3728 GCA_035303045.1 Actinomycetaceae bacterium
GCGCGCGCCCGCGCGGCAGGATCGTCACCTTGGTGACGGGGTCGGTGTAGCGCAGGGCCGCCGCGGTGAGCGCGTGGCCGCCCTCGTGGTAGGCGGTGATCTTCGTTTCGCGTTCGTTGAGCACCCGGGTGCGCTTCTGCGGGCCGGCGATGACGCGGTCGATCGCCTCATCCAGGGCGCGGTCGTCGATGAGCTGGGCTCCGGAGCGCGCGGTGAGCAGGGCCGCCTCGTTGAGCACGTTGGCGAGGTCGGCGCCGGTGAATCCCGGGGTGCGGCGGGCGACCATGCCCAGGTCGATCTCCGGCACCATCGGCTTGCCCTTGGCATGCACCCGCAGGATCGCCTCGCGGCCCTGCATGTCGGGCGCATCGACGGTGACCTGGCGGTCGAAGCGGCCCGGGCGCAGCAGCGCGGGGTCGAGGATGTCGGGGCGGTTGGTGGCGGCGATGAGGATGACGCTGGTGCGTTCGTCGAAGCCGTCCATCTCGACGAGGAGCTGGTTGAGGGTCTGCTCGCGCTCGTCGTGCCCGCCGCCCATGCCGGCCCCGCGATGGCGGCCGACGGCGTCGATCTCATCGACAAAGATGATCGCCGGAGCGTTGGTCTTCGCCTGTTCGAACAGGTCGCGCACCCGTGAGGCGCCGACACCGACGTACATCTCGACGAAGTCCGACCCGGAGATCGAGTAGAAGGGCACGTTGGCTTCCCCTGCTACCGCCCGGGCCAGCAGGGTCTTTCCTGTTCCCGGGGGTCCGTAAAGCAGCACGCCCTTGGGGATCTTGGCGCCCACGGCCTGGAACCGGTCGGGTGAGGAGAGGAACTCCTTGATCTCGTGCAGTTCCTCGACCGCCTCGTCGGCCCCGGCGACGTCGGCGAAGGTCACCTGCGGCGTCTCTTTCGACACCAGCTTGGCTTTCGACTTGCCGAACCGCATGCCCGCGCCGCCGCCCTGCATGCGGCTGAGGAGGAACCAGAAGAGGCCGAGGATGATGATCATCGGCAGCAGGAACGCGAAGAGGGAGCCGAAGGCCGAGGGCTGCGGCACCTCGGTGTTGTAGCCGCCCTCGGGGTCGGCGGCGGTGATGGCGTCCATGACGGTCTCGCCCTGGGGCACCGCGTAATAGAAGGCGACGTGGTCGCCGAAGTCCTCGAACTCCTCGGTGAGGACGAGTTCGACCCGTTGGGTGACGTCGTTGACCTCGACCTGTTCGACCGTGTCGCCGCGGAGCAGCTCGAGGCCGTCGGAGGTGTCGATGTCGGCGATCTGGCTCGCGGTGAGCAGGCGCGCCCCGAAGAACACGAGCGCAAGCACGAGGAGGACCCAGATGACGGGCCCGCGCAGGATTTTCTTGACGTTCATCGGTTGTGGCGCAGGCGCCTCGTCCCTCCTGGTCGAACAATCATCGATTGACCGTACACAACTCGCGGGCTCTAGCGTGAGCGTGTTCGCGCAGGGCTGTACGAGGCGGTCGGTCTAGCCGCCGTACACGTGGGGGGCGAGGGTGCCCACGAAGGGGAGGTGGCGGTACTTTTCCGCGTAGTCCAGGCCGTAGCCGACGACGAAGGCCGGGGGGATGTCGAAGGCGACATAGCGCACGTCCACGTCAACCTGCTTCGCCGCGGGCTTGCGCAGCAGTGTGGCGATCTCCAGGGAGGCCGGGCCACGGGAGCGCAGGTTGGAGGCGAGCCACGACAGGGTGAGGCCGGAGTCGACGATGTCTTCGACGATGAGCACGTGGCGGCCGTGGATGTCGGTGTCGAGGTCCTTGAGGATGCGCACGACGCCGGAGGATCGGGTGCCCGAGCCGTAGGAGGACACCGCCATCCAATCCATCTCCAGCTGGCTGTGGAGCTTGCGCGACAGGTCGGCCATGACCATGACCGCACCGCGCAGCACCCCGACGAGCAGGAGGTCCTTGCCCGCGTAGTCGGCGTCGATCTGCGCCGCGAGTTCGTCGAGGCGGGCATCGATCTGCTCCGCGCTGATCAGCACCTTCTCGAGGTCGGTGCCCATGTCGCTGGCGTCCACGTGTGCTCCTTCCGAGTCACTCCCTGCGCAGGTTCAGCCTGCCACACCTGCGGGAGGCCGTGACACCGCCGGGCAGCATCGCCTCGCCTTGCCCGCGGTAGTCGGAGACGAGGGCCTCGAGGGCCTCGACGTGGCGGTGGCTCACGGCGCCCGGAGGACAGCCCGCGGCCAGGGCCGCGCGGTGGAGCACGCGGCTGCGGATCGCGGGGTGCTGCTCGGCGAGGACGGCGATGTCGAGGGAGACGGCTGCATCGCCGATGAGGCCCGCGTCGGTGGCGGCCTCGTCGGCGAGTGTGTCGAGCAGGTCGGCGTCGCGGCGCAGGTGGGCGGCGGTGCGGGCGAGGTTGGCGGGGATGGCCTCCCCCAGCGCCTCGCGCAGGGCGGGGAGCGCGGCGTGTCGCACGGCCGAGCGTCGCAGGGGACCGCCGTCGGCTCGCCGCCAGGGGCCGTCGAGTTCGTTGGTGGCGTCCTCCACCCACGCCAGGCGCTCGGCCCGGCACGCCGCTTCGGTGTCGGCCCGCGCGATCTCGAGCAGCGGGCGCCACCAGCGGCCCCGCCGCGGCGCCATGCCGGCGAGCGAGCGGGCGCCGGAGCCGCGAGCGAGGCCGAGGAGCACGGTTTCGGCCTGGTCGTCGAGGGTGTGGCCGAGCAGGACGGCGTGCGCGCCGTGGTCCCGGGCCGCCTCCTCGAGTGCGGCGTAGCGGGCGTCGCGGGCGGCGGCCTCCGGCCCGCCGGTCCCCGCCACCGCGACCGTGCGCACTTCGACGGGAGCCAGCCCGAGGGCGCGGCACTGCGCCGCGGCGCGCTGCGCGGCGTCGGCTGAGGCCGCCTGCAGCCCGTGGTCGACGGTGACGGCCCCCGCGCGCAGGCCCAGGCGCGGGGCGGTGAAGGCGGTGGCCGCGGCGAGCGCGAGGGAGTCGGCGCCCCCCGAGCAAGCAACAAGCACGAGACCGCCGTCCGGCACGTCGGCCAGCGCCCGCCGCACGGCGAGGCGCACGCGGGCCACCGCCGGGTGCGGGCCGCTCATTCTCGCTCCCCCTCCGTGCTCATCCCGGGTCCTTATCCGACGGATTCCCGTGAGTTAACGCCCCCGTTCCGGCCGTCCCTTCGCCTGGCTCATGGGAGTCCGTCGAAAAAGTTGTCTGGAACCCATGAGTTACGACGGACTCCCATGAGTCGGCGGCATGGGGTGGCTGGATCCCATGAGTTAGGCGCGATGCGGTCCCGCCAACGGCTGTGGTCCCGCCAACGGGCGCCATCGCCGTCATGCGAACCATTGGGTGGGCGGCCCGAGCCACAGGAGCACGCTGACGATGATGGCCACGCCGGCGATCATGGCGAGGGAGAGCAGGTAGGGGTGGCGCAGGAAGCCGCGCAGCAGGGCGCTGAGGCGGGTGTGGTCGCGCGGGTCGGCGGAAGCTTCGCGGCGCCACGGGCCGTCGAGCATGCCGCGCCGGTTGAGCCACCGGTCGAAGGGGATCGTCGCGTAAGGCACGACGGCGGTGGCCACGGCGGCCGCGATCTGACGCGGCCTCCAGTGCTGGTTGATGCCGACGAGCAGCGCGGTGAGCGTGTAGGCGGTGAAGACGATCCCGTGGCTCAGGCCCCCGACCCGCACGGGCCAGTCGCCGAGTTGGACGACGTACTTGAGGATCATCCCGGCAATGAGCATCGTCCACGTGACCGTCTCGGCGACCGC
>DATGSB010000078.1:0-3629 GCA_035303045.1 Actinomycetaceae bacterium
CCCTGCCGTGATCAATGCCCTGACCAGCCCCTCATCGCTGCCAAGTGGCGGGCCTGAGAAGAATCTAGTCTTCTCCCCGACACGTGCACGCTGAACGCCACCATCACGCCCCCGCCGAGGAGTCCGACACCGAGGGCGCCCCAACCCCAGCCTGGTGCGAGGAGGACGCCGAGGAGTCCGAGCACGCTGGCGGGCAGCGCGAGCACGAACGTTGCCAGGCTCGTCAAGGCTTGGGCGACCATGGTCAGCCCGACGGCGCCCATGCTGCTGGTCGAGAAGGGGTTGGCGCCGGGAGGCTGGACGGGGTAGACGACGATCGCCGAGGCGTACATCGACACGGCGACGCCGGCTAGCAACAGCCCCAGCGAGGCTCCTAGCACGGCGGGAAGCGCCGACCACCGTCCCGTGAGCGCGCACACGCCGAGGCTCAGGGCGACGACGAGGGGCAGCATCCAGATCAGCGCGGCCACGGCCCGCCCGGCCCGATCCATCCGGCCGGGGATGCCCGCCGCCACGTGCATCCACCACGCGGTGGAGTCGTGGGCCGTGTCGTTGTGCACGAGCCACCCGGCCAGGGCTGCCGCCAGGGGTGCGACAAGCAGCACGAACGGGCTGGTGAAGGAGCCAGGCCCGCCGAAGAGGACGACGATGACCGGTCCGAGGATGACGACGCTCACCGCGGAGGTGATGTATCGCGGATCGGTTCGCCAGTACCGCGCGGCGCGCCCGGCGACGGCGGCCGCCGGAGCGGACATCCCGACGGCGGTGAGGAGGCGCGGCGGGAACTGTCCCCTTCCCCGCCGCCGCGCGGGAACCGCGGCGCTGGGCGGTGATTCCATCACGTGGCGCAACAGCCGCTGCCACCACCAGAACAGGGCACCGAGCCAGGCGAGGGCAACGAGACCCCGGAGGAGGGCGATGAGCCACGCGCCGTGGGCAAGGTCGGCGGCGATCGCCCAGCCCGCCCCCAGCGGCGACCACCCCAGCACGGCCGCGACGTCATGCAATGCGTCAAGGACCGTGCCGCCGTCCAGGCTCTGCATTGCCTGCGGCAGCAGGATGAGCGGGAGGAAGACGAGCGCGCCGAGGATGGCCATGAGGTCGCGCCCCCGTCGGCTGCGCAAGCGGCTGGCCGCGGCAGCGGTCGTGACCCGGGACAACAGCACACACGTGGCCAGCCCGAGGAGTGAGCCGATGAGCCAGCCGACGACGGCCGGCGGGAATCGTGCCCACACCGGGGTGGCGGCCAGCAGGGCGAACGCGGTGAACACCCCGGGCAGGGAGATGGCCCCGGCAACCACGAGACCGACCGCGAGCCCGCGGGTGGGACGCGTGAACAGCACGAAGCGCTGCGGATCCAGCGAATCGTCGACGCCGAAGGCGAAAAGTGGGATGAGTGCCCAGCCGAGCGCCAGCACGCTTCCGGCGGTGACGGTGAGCAACGCGAGGTCGGCCACCGGCTGCTCGCGCATGACCACGGCGCCGGCAAGGAGCAGGAAAACCATCATGAGCCCGTACAGGGAGCCGAGGATGGTGAGGATCAAGCGCCACGGCTCCTTGGCCAGGCTGTTCTTCAGCAGGCGCAGCTTCAGTGTTGCGAGGGTCGCAACCATGACAGCCCTCCCCGCTGTTCGGGGGCACCGACGAGCTGGGCGAAACGCGTCTCGAGATCGACTCCGCCGCTCACCTCGGCGACGGTGCCCGCGGCAACGAGGTTGCCGTGAGAGATGACGGCGACGTGGCTGCACATCCGTTGCACGAGATCCATCACGTGGCTCGAGAGCACGACCGTGCCGCCGCCTGCGATGAAATCGTCGAGCATCACCCTGATCGATCCCGCGGAGACCGGGTCGACCGACTCGAAGGGTTCGTCGAGCACGAGCACGCGGGGAGCATGGATGAGGGCGCACCCCAGGGCGACCTTCTTGCGCATGCCGGCGGAGTAGTCGCTCACGAGCGTGGTGGCCGCGGCGGTGAGGTCGAGAACCTCCAGCAACTCCTCGGTTCGGGTGCGCGTGAGCTCTGGTGGCATGCCGCGCAGCAGGCCGGCGTAGACGATGAGTTCCCGCCCGGTGAGGCGGTCGAACAGCCGCATGCCGTCGGGCAGCACGCCGAGGTCGGATTTGGCCACGGCGGGGTGGGCCCAGATGTCTACGCCATGAACGAAGGCGGTGCCGTGGTCGGGGCGCAGCAGGCCGGTGGCCATGAGCAGGGAGGTCGTCTTGCCCGCGCCGTTAGGGCCGACGATCCCGTAGCTGGAGCCGGGCGGGATGGCCAGCGAGATCCCGTTGACGGCGATCTTCGGCCCGAACGCCTTGGACAGGCCCCACAGGTGCAACGCGGGTGGCGGCTCAGCGGACGGCGCAGGGGGCGCCTGAGCCGGCGGCACGGGGGCGCTGGCTGGCGGCGGCGGTTGGTCGTGCGGGCTCATGCTCATCGCATTCCAGCGTAACCGCCCACGTCACGCGGGATCGTGATGCGCGCCGGGCGGGCGCCACATGCCCCGGATACAGCAGCGGCGGGTGAGGCATGTCGCCTCACCCGCCGCTGCTGTAGTGGTCCGCCGGGCTCACCCGCGGACCGAATGCGTCACTTGTTGGAAACAGCCTTCTTGAGGGTGCTGCCGGCCGTGATCTTCACACCGTAGCCAGCCGGAATCTGGATCTCCTCGCCGGTACGGGGGTTGCGGCCTGTGCGCGCGGCGCGGGAAACACGCTCGACGGACAGCAGACCCGTGATCTTCACAGCCTCGCCCTTGCTGACGGAGTCCACGAGGACGTCCTGGAGGGCCGACAGAGCGGCGTCGGCCTGGGACTTGGTGAGCGAGGCGCGCTCCGCCACTGCGGCGACGAGCTCGGTGCGGTTGACGGACATGGAATCCCTCTCATCGGTCGGCGTGCGCATCCTTTTGGATGCGACTTGGTAGACATTAAGACGCCGACGGGGCGATTGTCGCGTTCCGACGCGCCAATTCGGCATCTTCTTGCCATTCTTGCCCGCTCAGCGGACGCTTCCGACCGACTTCTGGTGCCGATGTGACTGGAGTGACCTAAGTCGGGACGGCGGAATTTCTGGTTTAGCGAGCGCCGAAGACGAGCACCGCATACGGGCCGCCACTGCCCATGGCATACCCGACTCCGATGTGGGTGTAGGCGTCGTTGAGCATGTTGGCCCGGTGCACGCTGGAGTTGCTCCACCAGTTGAACATCCACGAGGTGATCCTCGAACTCGACCAACTCTGGGCACCGGTGTTGCGCACGATGTTCTCCCCCGTGCGCGACCAGCCGCCACCGACGTCGGCGCGGAGGTTCGGGTTGTGTTGCAGCGTTCTATTGCTGGCCATCCATTGCGCCCAGCCCTGCGCTGCGGCGTCGAGGGACGGATCGCGCGAGAGGCCCGCGCGGCCGTTACTAGAGCGCAGGGAGTTGACCATTCCCGCCAGGGCGCCCCGCTCGCCACCGGCGCTGACCTCGGCGGCCTGGGGGGCCGCGCTCGGGCCGTCCTCGTCGTCCGCCGCGCTGGCGGCCGCGCGAGGCTCCTCGGCCGAGCGCTGCTCGGCTCGCGCGGCCTCGGCCTGGGCCCGCTCCCGGGCTTGCTGCTCCATGGCTTGCCGCTGCGCCGCGCGATGC
>DATGSB010000079.1:0-2126 GCA_035303045.1 Actinomycetaceae bacterium
TCAGCTCTTGCCGGCGTCCGCAGCGGCCATCAGTGCACGGCGAGCGACCCGGTCCCAGTTCTCCTTGTAGATGCTGGTGCGGTAGCTGCCGGTCCCGGTCAGCGAGGCGTAGATGACAGGGGCTTGATGTGCTCCCCGGTCGCTCCGAGGTGCAGGTGGAGGGTTTTGGGCTGGTTGTTCGTCTGGCTGCTCAAGGCCCACAGGTGTGCGGGGCCGCCATGCCCGCACCACTGGGGAGGGGGCGAAGGTCCGCTCGCTCCGCACACCTGGGGGACATGGCCACGAACATCCCCGAGCACGAGCTGCACCCGTCGCCAGACGCCCAGCTCCGCGAGATCACCGAGATCCTGGTAGCCAACCCCGGGCCTGCGGCCGATGCCGCCTGGCGCCTGCTGGATGCGACGAAGGCGATGCTCGCCTTCCCAGTCCTGACCCGGGACATGGTGTCCCGCGGTGAGGTCTCGCGCTGGCTGCGCCGGACAGCCGCTGAGAAGCTCGCCACCGGCGGTGGTGCCCGATGATGGGGCACGGCCACGCCACGATGGGGGCGGTCGGCTGGTTGGCGCTCACTGCCACGACCACCGGCGCGCTCGGCGTCATCCCGATGAGCCCGGCCGAAGTCGCAGCCGGAGCAGTCGTCACCGCAGGCGCCGCTCTCCTTCCCGACGCCGACCACCACAACGGCACGATCGCCCACTCCCTGCCGCCGGTCTCCACGGTCATCACCCGCGCCGTCGGCCAGGCATCAGGTGGTCACCGGCACGGCACCCACTCCCTCCTGGGCGTCCTCGCCGCGTTCGCCCTCGCCTGGCTGCTGGCCCCGGTGCGCCTCGACCTGCCGTGGGGCCTGCACGACGACTTCCAGTTCGGCGCCTGGCTGCTCATCGTCCTCATGGTGTCCTTCGCCGCGAAGGCGCTGCGTATCACTCGAGGGTGGAGGACGTCCTGGGCCGTGGCCGTCGGCGCCGGCACCGCGGCCGTGTGGTTCGCCCCCGAGCAGCTGTGGTGGCTTCCGCTGTCGGTCAGCATGGGCGCCTTCATCCACATCCTCGGCGACGCGCTCACCGTTCAGGGCGTGCCCCTGCTGTGGCCGTGGCGCCCCAGCCCCGCGGTGGAGACCCCGGTGTGGAAGAAGAACGGCCACTTCGCCATCCCCGTCCTGGGCACGGCCGGCTCGGCGCGTGAGTGGGTCTTCGTCGTTGCCCTCGACCTCTACCTGCTGTGGGTTCTGCTGGAGAGCCTGGCCCCGGGCCTGGTCATGGACATCGCAGCAGGGCTGTCGGCATGAACGGGCGCACGCGGACTCGGCCCGCGTCGCACGAGCACCTCCCACCAGCCGAACCTGCAGCCGCCCGCTGACGAGAGATGGCATGCTGGCGGCGCGCGAGCTGCCTCCGCCCCAGCTGGGCGCTTCGAGTCACCGCAGCGCGCAGAAAGGGGCTGAGGGTGCCGGAGCGTTCTGGGATCAGCGGGAGGGCCGCCGGATTCTTGACGGCCGGCACGGTGGTCGTCATCGGTTGGGTGATGACGTACGCGAAGGACAAGGAGTACATCTGCGCCGGGCCGACGAGCGAGTGCCTCGTCGAGGTCGACACGGCGGCGAGCAGGTTCGGCCTCTTCCTCATCTGGGTGGGCCTGGGGCTGGCGGTCATCACCGGCCTGGCAACCAGCCGTCACGCACGTGCGTCGCGGCTGCTCATCTCCGCTGTCGCGGTACTGGCCCTGGCGTTGGGGTCGGTGCAGGCGCTGACTGGCGGCACCACGCTGGAGGACCACCGCGCCGAGCGTGAGCGCCAGGCCGAGGTGGACCGTCTCCTGAGGGAGGCGGTGGCTCCGAAGCCCTCGTCGTCGCCGAGCTCCTCCATGCCATCGCCCCCTCCTTCGGCGTTCGTCTTCGATCACGGGTGGGCAGACGTCGTGCGCTCCGCCCCGGAGGGCGGGTGCGTCCCGGCGACGAACGACTGCCGCACCGTGCGCGTCGAGCTCACTCACGCCTGCACGAGCAACGTCGTCGTCGCAGGTCAGTTCGTCCGCGACGGGCGTTGGGTCGACGCGTTCTCGTCATCTCCTCGTGGCCAGGACCGCGACGGACCGGGCCGGTTCTCTCGCGAGCTGCCACTGGGCGT
>DATGSB010000080.1:0-6857 GCA_035303045.1 Actinomycetaceae bacterium
CGCGGGCGCAGCGTGGTCGAGGTGCGGCTCGAGCGCGCAGAGTTCGGTGAGCGCCGTCGCGAGCTGCTTCGGCAACTTCGTCAGGCGGCGCAGTTGGCATGGTCAACCCCCTGACCACGAATTCGCCGCCGCGGCGTCTCGAGTGGCAGGCGACGCCACGGGTGGCAGCATCATTCTTCGCAGCCCGTCACAGACAGGAGGCCCGATGAGTAACGGCGGCGACACGCAGCACCCCGACGGTTGGGGGCCACCTGCGCCCCAGGCCCAGCGCCCCGCCGAGCGCGGTCGCAGGGGCCCCGGCTGGATCGCCATCGTCGTCACGGCGATCCTCGCCGCCGCTCTGGCGGCCGGAGCCACCGCGCTGGTCATGGACGCCGCCGAAGCTCCGCCGGCGCCCGCGCCGACGGCGACGTCGGAGCCCGCTGCTCCGGGCCAGGGCTCAAGCCCCGACTGGACGACGGTGAGCGCGGAGGTGCGTGACTCCGTCGTTGCCATCGACGTGCGCACCCCCCGCGGGGAGGCCGCCGGCTCCGGGGTCATCATCGACGACGCGGGAAGCATCGTGACCAACGCCCACGTGCTGGGGAACGTGGAGCAGGGCGCGCTCGTGATCATCACCTTCGCCGATGGACGCATGTTCGAGGCCAGCGTCGTCGGCAGCGACCCCACGACCGACATCGCCGTCGTGCGGCTGGACGAGCCGCCCGAGGACATCCGGCCGGCCACCCTCGGCAGCGCCGCCGCCCTCGAAGTCGGCGACCCCGTCCTCGCGGTCGGTAACCCGCTCGGCCTCGACTCGACCGCCACCACGGGCATCGTCTCGGCCCTCGACCGCCCAGTGGTGACGCGGGGCACCGGTAGCGACGACGCCGTCGTCACCAATGCCATCCAGGTCGATGCCGCGATCAACCCGGGCAACTCCGGTGGCCCACTCTTCGACGCGCGAGGCGACGTCATCGGGATCAACAGTTCGATCGCCACATTGTCGGGCGGTGCCGAGGGCGGCAGCATCGGCCTTGGCTTCGCCATCCCGATCGAGCAGGCGCAGCTCGTAGCCGACCAACTCATCGAGACCGGCCGGGTCGAACACGCCTTCCTCGGCGTGGCGCTGAGCAACGCTGTCGTCAGCGTCGAGGGGGAGACTCGGCAGGGGGCGCAGGTCGAACGGGTCGAACCCGACAGCCCCGCCGCGGCCGCCGAGCTGACGGCCGGGGACGTCGTCGTGGCGATCGATGGCAGGAGGGTTGACGGCGCGGCTTCCCTCACCGGTTACGTCCGCCAGTATGCCGCCGGCGCCGAGGTCACCCTCGACGTGGTGCAAGACGGCGAGAGCCGGTCCGTCACGGTGGAGCTGGCGGTGCGCGAAACGGCCCCCAACTGACCGCCCGCGGCGCGGCCCGGGCGCAGCTCAGGCTTTGGTGGCCCGGTGCAGCGCGACGATCCCCCCACTGAGATTGCGATACGCCACGCGCTGCCAGCCGGCCGCGGCGATGAGGCGGGCCAATGCGCGCTGGTCGGGCCAGGAGGTGATCGACTCGGCGAGGTAGCCGTACGCCGGGCTGTTTGACGACACGACCCGGGCGATGAGTGGCAACACCCTCGTGATATAGGCGGTGTAGGCGAGACGGAACGGCGCAAAAGTCGGACGGGAGAACTCACAGACGACGAGGCGGCCGCCCGGGCGCGTGACGCGGTACATCTCGCGCAGGGCCGCGGTGGTGTCGGCGACGTTGCGCAGCCCGAAGGAGATCGTCACGACATCGAAGGAGCCATCGGCGAAGGGCAGCGCCATGGCGTCCCCGGCGACGAACGCCATGTCCGGCCGCCGTGCCTTGCCGACGGACACCATGCCCACTGAGAAATCGCAGGCGACGACGTCGATCCCCGCGTTCGCGTAATCCTCGCTCGACGTGCCGGTCCCCGCCGCGAGGTCGAGCACCTGCATCCCCGTCTGGGCCGCCACCGCGCGGCGAGTGGCCCGCCGCCACAGGCGGTCCTGCCACAACGACAGCACGTCGTTGGTGAGGTCGTAGCGCCGCGCGACGGAGTCAAACATCCCGGCGACCTCACGGGGCTTCTTCTCAAGACTGGCTCGACTCATGCCCCCCATCTTGGCAGCCCGGGGCGCCCCGTCGGGCACCGCCGCCACGGGGAGCATCGGTTGCAGCGGCTGCACCACAATTGCACGGTGGGCAAGTAAGGCTCGCCTTAGCGGAAGGTCAAGGCCAGTGTTTGTAGACTCGATGAGGCGTCGCAGCCCCGGCGGGGCACATGCGAGAGAAACGCCGGATCGGGAGAGGTGACGTGGGCGCAGCGGTAACCGAGGATGCCGACGTCATCGTCGTCGGAGCCGGGCCGGGAGGCGCGGCCGTCGCCCACTACCTGGCGCTCAACGGCCTCGACGTCCTCTTGCTGGAGAAATCCCATCTGCCGCGCGACAAGGTGTGCGGCGATGGGCTCACGCCGCGCGCGGTCGCGGAGCTCATCCGCATGGGCGTATCCATCGACGAGGACGACGGCTGGATCCGTAACTGGGGCCTGCGCACCTACGGCGCCGGCCACCGCATCGAGATCCCCTGGCCCGAGCTCGCCGAGCAGCCCTCCTACGGGCTCGCCAAGGCGCGGATGAATCTCGATGAGCTGCTCGCCCGCCACGCCGAAACCACCGGCGCCCGCCTCATGGAGGGGATGAACGTCACCGGCCCTATCCGCCACGAGCGCTCGGGGCGGATCCTCGGAGTCACCGCGCGCCCCGTGGACGCCGACGGCCGCCGCGCCGGAGACGAAGTCTCGCTGCGCGCCCGGATCGTCGTCGACGCCGGAGGCGTCTCCGCCCGCCTGGCGACCGCGATGGGCATCGAGAAGATGCAAAACCGCCCCATGGGGGTGGCGATCCGCACCTACTTCCGCTCCCCGCGCCACGACGACCCGATGATGGAATCCCACCTCGAGCTATGGGACGGGGAGCCGGGCGCCTCCAACCTCATGCCCGGCTACGGCTGGATCTTCGCGTTGGGCGACGGCACGTGCAACGTCGGGCTGGGCTCGTTGAGTTCCACCGCCACCCCGATGCGCATCGACTACCGCAAGCTGTTTGCCACGTGGATGCGCAACGCGCCCCCGGAGTGGGAGTTCACTCCCGAGAATCAGGTGGGCAAGCTCCGAAGCGCCGCGCTGCCGATGGCGTTCAATCGCAAGCCGCACTACTCCCAGGGACTCTTCCTCGTGGGGGATGCCGGGGGCATGGTCTCGCCGTTCAACGGTGAGGGCATCGCCTACGCCATCCAATCGGGGCGGATCGCAGCCGATGTCATCGCCCAGGCGCTGGCCCGCACGACGCCCTACGCCATGGAGAAGACGCTCATCACCTACCCCAAGATTCTGGACGACGAACTCGGCGGGTACTTCACGCTCGGCCGCGGCTTCGCTCGGCTCATCGAACGACCCGAGATCATGCGCGCCTGCGTCAAATACGGCCTGCCGAGGCCCGTTCTCATGCAGTTCGTCATGAAGTTGCTGTCCGACGGCTTCGACCGCCGCGATGGTGACTGGATGGACCGCCTCATCGCGGCCCTGAGCAAGGCGGTGCCCGCATGAGGACGGCGTGCGCGGGCCCCGCGAGCATCGGCGGTCGCTTTCCCCTATTCGTGACACCCTGGGTGTCATCGGGACCGCTGCGGGTCGCCTATCATCGGCAGGCGGCGGCCCATGAGCTTGCTCGACGCCGCGAGATCTCGCGAGACGTACTACCGGAGGAACGATGACCAACCCCTTCGTGCCGATCCTCATCATGGCGGCACTGGCGGCCCTCCTCGCGATCGGCGGGATCGCCGCGAGCGCGGTCATTGGTCCGAAGCGCTACAACCGAGTCAAGCTGGACACCTACGAATGCGGCGTCGAGGCCACACCGCGAGCCAGCAGCGCCGGCCGTTTCCCCGTCAAGTACTACCTCGTGGCGATGACCTTCATCGTCTTTGACGTCGAGGTGATGTTCCTCGTTCCGTGGGCGATCGCCTTCAACGAACTCGCGATGGCGGGCCTGATCGCCGCTGTCTCGTTCATCGTCATCATCACGATTCCCTTCGTGTATGAGTGGCGTCGCGGCGCGTTGGAATGGGACTGAGAGGAGAGCAGCCATGGGAATTGAAGAGAAGCTCCCCGCGGGCTTTGCGCTCACCACGGTCGAGAAGATCTCCGGCCTCGCTCGCAAGGGATCGCTGTGGCCGGTCACTATGGGCTTGGCCTGCTGCGCGATCGAGATGATGGCCGTGGGCACACCGCGGTTCGACATCTCACGTTTCGGCATGGAGGTCTTTCGCGCATCCCCGCGTCACGCCGACCTCATGATCGTCTCGGGGCGGGTGAGCCAGAAGATGGCCCCGGTGGTGCGCCAGATCTACGACCAGATGCCGGAACCCAAGTGGGTCATCTCGATGGGCGTATGCGCCTCCTCGGGCGGAATGTTCAATAACTACGCCATCGTGCAGGGCGTGGATCACATCGTGCCGGTCGACATTTACCTGCCCGGCTGCCCGCCGCGGCCGGAAATGCTCATCAACGCGATCCTGGAACTGCACGAGCAGATCAAGAACGAGCCGCTGGGCGTCAACCGGGAGGAGGCCGCCCGAGCCGCTGAAGAGGCCGCCCTGGCAGCGACGCCGACCCACGAGAAGAAGGGGCTACTCGCATGAGTGACACCCCCGAACACGGCTCCGCCGCCGGCGGCCTCGAACGGGTCCCGGGCCCGGGCCGCGGCGACGAGCCGGAGATCGCGGCAGTACGCCACGGCATGTTCGGCGTCGACGGGCCCGGTGATACCTCGGGCTTCGGAGGCCTCGTCACGACGGTGACGATGGCGCAGCCCGCTCAGCGCCCCTATGGCGGCTGGTTCGACGAGGTCGTGGACGTCATCATCGAACTGCTGGGCGAGGCAGGCGTCGACCCCGACGAAGCGATTGAAAAGGTCGTCGTCGACCGCGACGAACTCACCTTGTTCATTGCCCGGGATCACCTGCGCGTCATCGCCGGATTCCTGCGCGACGACATCGACCTGCGCTTCGAAATGTGCCTCGGCGTTTCCGGCGTGCACTACCCCCAGGACGCGGGAAGGGAACTGCACGCCGTCTACCACTTCCTCTCCCTCACCCACAATCGCGCGATTCGGCTGGAAGTCGTGGCCCCCGATTCCGATCCCCACGTTCCCACGATCGTGGACATCTACCCGGGCAACGACTGGCACGAGCGCGAGGCCTGGGACCTGCTGGGCATCGTCTTCGATGGCCACCCCGCACTGGCACGCATCGCCATGCCCGACGACTGGGTCGGCCACCCACAGCGGAAGGACTACCCGCTCGGTGGCATCCCCGTGGAGTACAAGGGCGCAACCGTGCCGCCGCCTGACGTTCGGAGGTCGTACAGCTGATGGCCGGCAACACTGAGCATGTGCGGGCAACCAAGCCCGCGCCGGATGCCGCCACGGGCGGCGCCGAGTTCACCGCCGAAGGCGGCGACTGGGCGGCAATCGCCGAAGAGGCCGAACGCCTCGGTGAAGAGCGCATCATCGTCAACATGGGCCCCGTGCACCCCTCGACCCACGGCGTGCTGCGGCTCATCCTCGATATCGAGGGCGAGACGGTCAACGAGCTGCGCGTGGGCACCGGCTATCTGCACACCGGTATCGAAAAGAACATGGAGTACCGCACGTGGACGCAGGGGGTGACGTTCTGCACCCGCATGGACTACCTCGCCCCGCTGTTCCAGGAGGCGGCATACTGCCTTGCCGTCGAAAAGCTCCTGGACATCACGGACGACATCCCTGAACGGGCCAGCCTCATCCGCGTCCTCGTCATGGAGCTCAACCGGATCGCCTCCCACCTCGTCGCCATCGGCACCGCGGGCAACGAGCTCGGCGGGACCACGCTCATGACGATCTCCTTCCGCGCGCGCGAAGAGATCCTGCGGATCCTCGAGCACATCACCGGCCTGCGGATGAACCACGCCTACATCCGCCCCGGCGGTGTCGCCCAGGACATCCCGGCCGACACCACCGCCATGATCCGCGAGCTCATGCCCAAGGTGCGCAACGACCTGGGCGAGCTGCAGGACATCGTCATGGCCAACCCCATCTACAAGCTGCGGCACATCGATGTCGGCTACATCTCGATGGCCGGGGCGATGGCCCTCGGCCTCACGGGGCCCTCCGTGCGCGCCGCCGGCTATCCGATGGACCTGCGCAAGCAGATGCCGTACTGCGGGTACGAAACGTTCGACTTCGACGTGCCGACGACCGACAAGTCCGACTCGTTCAACCGCGTCATCATCCGCTTCGCCGAGTGCTACGAGTCCCTCAAGATCGTCTACCAGGCGATCGACCGCCTCGATGCCGCCCCGGGCCCCGTCATGGTGGCCGACAGGAAGATCGCCTGGCCCGCGCAGCTGTCGATCGGCACCGATGGCCAGGGCAACTCCTTCGAGCACATCCGCAACATCATGGGGCACTCGATGGAGGCGCTCATCCACCACTTCAAGTTGGTCACCGAGGGCTTCCGGGTGCCTGCTGGCCAAGTGTTCCAACAGATCGAACACCCCAAGGGGGTCATGGGCGTGCACGTCGTCTCCGACGGCGGCACCCGCCCCTACCGCGTGCATTTCCGCGACCCGTCGTTCTCCAACCTGCAGTCGCTGTCGATGGTGACGGAGGGCGGCATGCTTTCCGACATCGTCGTGTCACTCGCCTCGCTTGACCCCGTGCTGGGAGGGGTGGACCGCTAATGTCGCAATCCGGTTACGCGGCGGACGTCGAGCAGCGACTCCGCGACGAGGCCGCGCAGATCGTCGCCCGCTACCCGCAGGCCCGC
>DATGSB010000081.1:0-7247 GCA_035303045.1 Actinomycetaceae bacterium
CGTTGCTGACCGCCAGCGCGGCCTTCACCCGGTGGCGTGTGGGCGAGCTCGCCGACCAGCACGGGGCGCGCCCCTTCCTGTGGCCACTCGTCCTCGTGACAACGCTGGGCATGGTGCTGGCGGCGCTGGCGGTGCGCGATCCGGGCGCCACCAACGTCGTCCTCCTGCCGGTGGGGATGGTGCTCGTCGGCGTCGCCTACGGCGGGTTGCAGAACCTCACGCTGCTGCTGTCGCTCGGCGCCGTCGGACCCCGCGACTACGGCACCGCCAGCGCCGTGTGGAACATCGGCTTCGACGCCGGCACCGGGCTGGGGTCGGTACTCGTCGGGTTCCTCGCCGCCGGGGTGTCCTTCCCGGTGGCCCTCCTCGCGGCCGCCGGGATCTCCCTGCTCACGTTGCCGCTGGCGCTGCTGCGTGGCCGCGGGCGCGCAGCTGGTTAACGCCCCATCGCCCGCGCTCGGCGCGCATAGTCGGTGGCCGCCTCCTGCCGCCGGCCCTCGGCCCCGCCGGCGATCGGGGCGCGCAGCACCTCGGCGTCGTAGCCAAAGGCGTCGACGAGGTCGGCGGCGTTCTCCCGAATGCGGGGCAGCAGCCGGTTGATGTAGCTCGTCACCGAGCGGGCGCGCTGGGTGCTCATGCGGCCGTTGATGAGGTACCAGGACAGGTTCGCCTCGATGCGCTCGAGCCCGTAGAGGTCGCGCAACCAGGTGAGCACCTGCCTCGTGTGCCCCTCGGGTAGTTCTTCTACGGCGGCGGTGAAGGCCTCCCACTGCAGCAGTTCGCCGTGGGCGCGGGCCGCCGCGATGAGCGCGTCCTGGTGGTCGTTGAACACCTGGGCGGCCTCCGCGGCCGGAGCGTCGCGCACATCGTGGAGGGCCTCGGCGATCTCGGCGACGAGCGCCTCAACGCGATCCTCGAGGAGCTCGCGCTGCGTGTCGCCGTCGCGTAGCTGCCCCACCGAGCGGGCGGTCGAACCCGAATCGTGCACCGACTGGGCCAGCCGGCGCAGCGGGGTCCGGTGCAGCGTCATGTCGGCCGCCCGGCGGGCGACGAACCGAGCGGCTCCCGCAATGTCGACCTCGGCGATCTCCTTTCCGTAGTCGGTGAGCAGCCGTTTCCCCACAAGCTGGAGTAGCACGTTGTTGTCGCCCTCGAACGTCGTGTACACGTCGAAGTCGTCGTGCCACCCGACGAAGCGGCTTTCCGCCATGAACCCCGCCCCGCCGCAGGCCTCGCGGCACTCCTGGATCGTCGTCAACGCGAGCCACGTCGTCACGGGTTTGAGGGCCGCGGCCAGCGTCTCCAGGTCCTGGCGGGAGGCGTCGTCGTCATGGGCCCCGCTGAACACCTCGTCATACCGGCGCAGCAGCTCGACGTGGCCGAAGGCAGCGGCATACGTGCGCGCCAGGAGCGGGAGGAGGCGGCGCTGATGGCGCTGATAGTCGAGCAGCACGACCTCCTCATGCTCCACGCCCCCCTCGAATTGCCGCCGCTGCTCGCCGTAGCGGATGGCGATCGCGAGCGCTGCCTTACTCACGCCCACGGCCGCTCCCGCCACCGACACCCGCCCCTGCACGAGGGTGCCGAGCATGGTGAAGAACCGGCGGCCTTTGCTGCTGATCGGCGAGCTGTAGGCGCCGTCCGGGGCGACGTCGCCATAGCGGTTGAGCAGGTTGGTGCGCGGGATGCGCACGTGGGTGAAGTAGAGGCGGCCGTTGTCGACGCCGTTGAGGCCGCCCTTGGGGCCGTCGTCCTCGGAACGCACACCCGCGACGTGGCGCAGCGCGCCGTCGGGCCCGCGTTCCCGGATCGGCACGTAGAAGGCGTGGACGCCGTGGTTCTTGCCCGCCGTGATGAGCTGGGCGAAGACGACGGCGGCCACGCCGTGCTGCGCGGCATTACCGATGTATTCCTTGCGGGCGGCGGGCACGGGGGTGTGGATGACGAATTCTTCTGCCTGCGGGTCGTAGGTGGCCGTGGTCGCCAGCGCGGCGACGTCGGAGCCGTGGCCGGTTTCGGTCATCGCGAAGCAGCCGGGGACCGTGAGGTCCATGATGTCGGGCAGCCAGCGCTGTTGCTGCTCCGTGCTGCCGAGGTTGAGGACGGCGGAGCCGAAGAGGCCCCACTGCACCCCGGCCTTGATCTGCAGGGAGGGATCGGCGAGGAAGAGCTCCTCGAAGGCCGAGAGGTTGCCACCGGGGTCGTCCTTGCCGCCCAGTGCGGAGGGGAAGCCGAGGTGCACGACGCCGAGGTCCACAAGCGTCGTCAGCTGGTCGAAGACCCGCTCGCGGTGCTCGGCCATCGGCATGTCCAGCGGCCGGTGGAATCGTTCCTCGCGCGCCAGTTCCCGGCTGCGCCGCCGGATGTCGCGCCACGGGCCGTCGATGGCATCGGCGACCGCCGCGGTGTCGAAGACGGCGTCGCCGCCCTCCGGCTCGACGGGCGGTGCCGGGCGCGGGTCAGTGTGGGGCGCGGTCGTGGGGCTCATCGTCGGCTCCGGGGGTGTCGGTGGATGGGATCCTGCTGCCGGTGCGGGCATCGGTTGCGGGGGCGCTGCGGGCCCGGCGGCCGACCCCGCCCGCGCCGTACCACAGCCATGCGGTGACGTGTTCGGTGAGCTGGGGCCGACTCAGGGTCGCGTGCCCGGAAGGCTGGGCCGACGAGCGGGCCACGAGCCAGCGCTCCGCCACGCCCCGCACGAAGCCCACCATGCCTGCCGCCCACAGCGCGGCCAGTTCGCGGTCGGGTGATCCCGGGGAGGCGGCACCGGGGACGAGCACGGGAAGGAGCGCCTCGGCGACAGTGTGTTCGACCTCGGCGACGAAGCCCCGCAGGTCTCCCGCGGCCGCCCCCTCGTGGGGCCGGGTGACGAAGGTGTAGACGTTCCTCGACGACTCGGTCATCTCCAAGTAGGTCGCCACCATGGCGCCCAGGCGATCCCGTGGGCTCCGCGCCTCGGCGCCCGCCGCGCTCAGGGCCTCGCGCAGCTCGCGCAGGACCGATTGCCCGATGGCCGCCTGCAGCCCGGCCTTGCCACCGAAGTAGCGGTAGAGGATCGATTTCGACGTTCCCAGGTGGGCGGCGAGCTCGTCCATCGACAGATCGGGCCCGAGGTGGTGGATGGCGCGGCGGGCGGTACGGACGAACTCCGCGCGGCGGGCGTCTCGGTGGCCCACCCACCGGGAGTCGCGGCCATCGGGCCGGTCGTGGTCGTCGGGGTGAACGTGGTCGGTCGGGCCGATGGCAGCCGGGCGGCCCTCACCTGGGCGGCCCTTGTCGGCGTCGGGCGCGCGGGTTGCGGGCGGGCGGGACTCGGGGGATCTTCGAAACCCGCTCGATTGGGCTATGACACTGATCACAGAACTCACAGTATCAGGTACTCTACGTCTCAGTAGTTACCCGCCGGCGCAGCTCGGCCCACGAGGAAGAAGGACAACGACGTGACCTCTCCCCCACCCGCTACCACCGGCACGGCCGTCATCCTCGGTGGCAACCGCATTCCCTTCGCCCGCGCGGGTTCCGCCTACGCGCGGGCGAGCAACCAGGACATGCTCACCGCCGCACTCGAGGGCCTCATCGCCCGCTTCGGCCTGGCGGGGGCGACCCTCGATGAGGTCAGCGGCGGCGCCGTCCTCAAGCACTCCCGAGACTTCAACCTCACCCGCGAGGCCGTGCTCGGCTCGTCGCTGGATCCCCACACCCCGGCCTACGACGTCCAGCGCGCCTGCGCCACCGGCCTGGAGTCGATCATCGGGATCGCCAACAAGATCAGCCTCGGCCAAGCCGACAACGGCATCGCGGCGGGCGTCGACTCGGCCTCCGACGCCCCGATCGTCGTCTCGGAGCGGCTGCGCAGGGCGCTGCTGGCCGCCTCACGGGCCCGCAACCTCGGGCAGCGACTCTCCGCCCTTGCCAAGATCAGGCCGCGCGACCTCGCGCCGGTCGCCCCCGACAC
Organism: Actinomycetaceae bacterium; assembly: GCA_035303045.1. Taxonomy (GTDB): domain Bacteria; phylum Actinomycetota; class Actinomycetes; order Actinomycetales; family Actinomycetaceae; genus DATGSB01. Next base: position 3,956 of record DATGSB010000081.1, read on the forward strand.
CGCCGAGCCGCGCACCGGCCTGTCCATGGGCGCACATCAGGCGCTCACCACCGAACGGTGGAACATCTCCCGGCAGAGCCAGGACGAACTCGCACTGGCCTCCCACCGCAACCTCGCCGCCGCCTATGACCGAGGCTTCTTCGACGACCTCCTCACCCCCTACCGAGGTCTCAGCAGCGACGAGAACCTGCGGCGCGATACGAGCATGGAAAAGCTGGGGGCGCTGCCCGCCGTCTTCGGCCATGGGCCCGAGGCGACGATGACGGCGGGCAACTCCACCCCGCTGTCCGACGGCGCCGCCACCGTCCTCCTCGCCCACCCCGACTGGGCGGCGGCGAGGGGGCTCCAGCCGTTGGCGCGCATCGTGGACGCCCACACGGCCGCGGTCGACTTCGTCCACGGCGCGGAAGGCCTCCTCATGGGCGGCGGCTACGCGGTGGCAAGGCTGCTGGCGCGCCATTCGTTGACCTTGGCCGACTTCGACTTCGTGGAGATCCACGAGGCCTTCGCCGCCACCGTGTTGGCGACCACGGCCGCATGGGCCGATGCCGAGTACTGCCGTACGACGCTCGGGCTCGACGCCCCACTGGGCGCCGTCGCCCCCGAACGGCTCAACGTCACCGGCTCCTCACTCGCTGCGGGGCATCCGTTCGCCGCCACTGGCGGGCGCATCGCCGCCACCCTCGCCGCGTTGGTCGCCGAACGCGCCGCCGAGCAGCGCAAACCGGCCAGGGGCCTCATCTCCGTCTGCGCCGCCGGCGGGCAAGCCACCGCGATGATCCTGGAGTCGGTGTGAACGACGTCTACCTCGACCTCGTCAACCGCGGCTGGGCGAAGGGCCTCGCCGGGCGCCTGGGCCTCCCGCGCCCCGTGCGGCTGCGCCGTTACGAGCGCCCGGGCGACGACGCACCCGTCGGGCCGGTCCTCGTGCTCCACGACGCGACCTCCCGCCCCGCGGCCGATGCCCTGGCCCGCACCCTGCTCGGCTGGAACCTCGATGTGCGCCGTGATCCGACGGAGCCGCCGGCGCAGGGTCGCTGGGGCGCGGTGGTGCTCGTCGTCGACGCCATCGCCACCCCGGCCGATCTGGGGGACGTCGTCCTCGACCTCGGCTCCACGCTGCGCGCGCTTGCCCCCCACGGGCGCATCGTCGCGGTGTCACGCTCGTGGGCGGAGTCCACCAAGCCCGCCGTGGCGGCCGCGCGACGGGCGGTGGACGGCTTCGTGCGCTCGCTGGCGAAGGAACTGCGCTTCGGGGCAACCGCCAACGGCCTCCTGCTCGCCGACGACATCGATGTCGCGGCCCCCAGCGTCGTCGGGGCCGTGCGCTTTTTTCTCTCGGCCCGCTCGGCCTACGTCAACGGCCAGCTGCTTCCCATCGACAGCGCGGCCGGCCGGCTCCCCGCCGACTGGTCGCGCCCGCTGGCCGACATGGTCGTCGTCATCACGGGCGCCGCGCGCGGGATCGGCGCTGCCACCGCTCGGGTGATGGCCCGCGACGGCGCCCAGGTCGTGGGGGTCGACGTGCCCGGCGCCGGGGAGTCGCTGGCCGCCGTCATGAACGAGGTGCGCGGCACCGCGCTACAGCTCGACATCACCGCGCCCGACGCTGCCCAGCGCATCCTCGACCACGCCGATGCCCGCTACGGCCACCTCGACGTCGTCGTCCACAACGCCGGGATTCTGCGCGACAAACTGCTCGCCAACATGCGCCCCGAGCAGTGGCACGATCTCATGGCCGTCAATCTCGAGGCACCGCTGCGCATGAGCGCCGCGCTCGCCGGACAGTTGGGGCCCACCGCACGCATCCTCTCGCTGGCTTCCACCAGCGGGATCGCGGGGAATCGCGGCCAGACGAACTACGGCGCGGCCAAGGCCGGGATCATCGGAATGACCCGGGCACTGGCGTCCGAACTCGCGCGCACGGGGGGCACCGCCAACGCGGTGGCGCCCGGATTCATCGAAACCGACATGACCGCCTCCATCCCGCCGATCGGCCGCCAGGTCGCCCGCCGGGCGAGCACCCTGCAGCAGGGCGGCCAACCGCGCGACGTCGGGGAGGCCCTCGCCTTCCTCGCCTCGCCCCAGGCCGGCGGCATCAACGGCCAGACCCTGCGGGTGTGTGGCCAGAACCTCGTGGGCCAATGATGAGCCCGGCCGTGAGCGCCGACGGGCTGCGCACCGAGGTGCTGCCGGAGATCCCTCGGCTCGGCGCGCTCTACCGCACAGCGCTCGCGCGCTTTGCGCGCCTCCAGCTCGTGCGGCCGCGGGGCGGCTCGCGGCGAGGGGGCGGAGCCTCCGCGGCGGGTGGCCTGCTGCCGCAGGTCGCCTACGAGGTGCGTGGCGTGCGTGCCTCGGCCGCTGACGTGGCGGCCTACCAACGGGTCGTCGGCGAGCCCGGCCTCGACGTGCTACCGGCCGGTTTTATCCACGTACTCGGGTTCCCACTGGCCGTGGCGCTCATGGTGCGCGACGACTTCCCGCTCCCCGCTCTCGGGGTCGTGCACCTGAGCAACGAGGTGCACCATCACCGTGCCGTCGCGGTCGGCGACGTCCTTGATCTGCGGGCGTGGGCGCGGGAGCCCCGAGCCCACCGGCGGGGCACCCAGTTCGATCTTGCCCTCACCGCGTCCGTGGGCGGCGAGGTGGTCTGGGAAGGCGTGTCCACCTACCTCTCCCCGGGCCGTCACCTGCCGGGACTCCCTGCGGCCGAGCCGCCCGATTCTGCAGCGACCACGCCCGAGGCACGAGCCGGCGGCGTGGCCGCCGAGGAGCTGCCTACGGCACGCTGGCGGCTGAGCCGACACGACGCGGCGGAGTACGCCGAGGTGTCGGGGGATCGCAATCCCATCCACACCTCACGGGTCGCTGCGCGGCTGTTCGGGTTCCCCCGCCCCATCGCGCACGGCATGTACACCGCGGCACGAGCACTGGCCGCCATCGGGCCCCGGCGAGGGGAGGCGTTCACGTGGCAGGTGTCCTTCGCCAAGCCCGTGCGGTTGCCCGGCACCGTTGACCTCGTCGTCGCCAGCACGCGCGAGGGCGCGGCCGAGTTCACCGGCCGAGCGCCGCGAGGCGACATCCTCCACTTCACCGGCGCCGTCACTCCGTTGCGCTGAGACGGCTCCCCACGACGAGTTATCCACAAGCCACGTCCACAGCATGTGCACAGGGTGGAAATTACGCGCCCCCGCCTGTGGATACCGCTGTGGATGGTCGCCCTTTCTGCGCTGACTCTCGCGAGCTCTTCGGGCGCCAGGCACGTCAGGGCGCCAGTGAGGCATGACGAACA
>DATGSB010000082.1:0-2881 GCA_035303045.1 Actinomycetaceae bacterium
CGGGAACCTCGTGCTCGCGCGATCCCGCTCCACACTTGATAGAAGGGCAAGCAATTCATGACCACCCGCACCACTCGCACCACCGGCGTGGGCGCAGTCCTCGCAGGCACGCTCCTGCTCACCGGCTGCGCAGGCGCCGGCAACGACACCGACGACCAGGGGCCGGGGGCTGCGGACGACGCGCGGCCCGCGACGCTCATGCTCAACTGGACGCCCAACGCGCACCACGCGGGCATCTACTACGCGCAAGAGCACGGCCTGTACGAAGAGGCCGGCATCGACCTCGACATCATCGAACCCGGCGCGGACATCGGCGCCGACACGGCGGTCGCCGAAGAGCGCGTCGAGTTCGGCATCTCCCAGGCGGAGTCGCTCCTGCCTGCGCGCGCGTCGGGCATGGACCTCGAGGCGATCGCGACGCTGCTGCCGGTCAACGACTCGGTGCTCATGGGGCTCGAGGGATCGGGCCTCAGCGACGACCCGGCCTCGCTCACCGGCCTCACCTACGGCGGCTACGGCGGCGCGCTGGAAACCGAGATCATGTCGCAGCTCACCGAGTGCGCGGGCGGGGACCCCGCCTCCGTGGAGTTCATCGAGATCGGCAACGTCGACTACCTCGCCGGCCTGGAACAGGAGCGCTTCGACGTCACCTGGGTGTTCGGCGGCTGGGACGCGCTGCGCGCCCAGGAGGAGCGCGATGACGTCGTGGTGCTGCCGCTGGCCGACCACGAGGACTGCATCCCCAACTGGTACACCCCGATCATCGTGGGCAACGCCACCGCGATGGCCGAGGACCCGGAGCTTGCGGCCGACTTCCTCGAGGCCACGAGCCGCGGCTACCACGCGGTGGCCGAGGACCCGCAGGCGGGGGCCGAGGCACTGCTGGCCGGTGCGCCCGAACTCGACGAGGGCCTCGTGCACAGCGCCGTGGAGTACTACGCGCCGCGCTACACCGCCCAGGGCAACTTCGGCGTGATGGAGGAGTCCGTGTGGCAGCGCTTCGGGGAGTTCCTCGTGCAGGCCGGGATGCTCGAAGACGACTCCGCACTCGACGGCGCGTGGACGAACGACTACCTCCCGGCCGACTGACGATGGCCGACAGTGCCCGGCGACCCGGAGGGCTGACCGGCTCCACCGAACTCACGGTGGAGAACGTCTCCCACGGGTTCAGCGTTCCGGGGGCCGGGCGACTCTCGCGCCGCCGCGAGGTCAGCGCGGTGCTCGAGGACATCTCCTTCACCGTGCCGCCGGGCACCCTCACCGCGATCCTCGGGCCGAGCGGCTGTGGGAAGTCCACCCTGCTGCGCGTGCTCGCCGGCCTCATCGCGCCCGATCGAGGGCGGGTCGTCGCGGGCGACCGTGACCTCGTCGGGCGACCCGGGGGCGTGGCCTACCACCCGCAACGCGACGCGCTGTTGCCGTGGCTGCGGGCACTCGACAACGCCACGCTGGGAGCCGAGACGGCGGGCCGCGACCGCCGGCAGGCACGGCGGGAGGCCATGGGGCTGCTCGAACGCTTCGGCCTCACCGGGCAGGAGTCGGCCTGGCCTGACGAGCTGTCCGGGGGCATGCGCCAGCGGGTGGCGCTGATGCGCACGTTCCTCATGCCGCAACACGTGCTTGCCCTCGACGAGCCCCTCGGCGCACTCGATGCGCTCACCCGCCGGAAGCTGCAGGACTGGCTGCTGGAGATCGTCGCCAGCGAACGCCGACCGACGCTGCTCGTCACCCACGACATCGACGAGGCGCTGCTGCTCGCCGACCGCATCCTCGTCTTCAGCAGCCGACCGGGCAGGATCGTGCACACCGAGGAGCGACCGGCGGCAGAGGTGAGACGCCGCGAGCGTGACGACGGGGGCGACCGTCCCGCGGCGCGCCGCCTCCTGCAGGTGCTCAGCGAGTGAGGTGGTCGGGCTGCATCACTCGGATTGCTGGGCGGCCGCCCAGTCGGCGACGCGGCGGGCGCTTTCCTCTTCGGAGATGTCCTCGATGCGGGTCATGATCGTCCAGCGAACCCCGAAGGGATCGCGGATGCTCGCGAAGCGATCGCCGGAGACGAAGTCCGCGAGCGGCTCGCGGATGGTTGCTCCCGCCGCCTCGGCGGCAGCGACGACCGCGTCGGCGTCGGGCACGTACAGCCCGAGGGAGTAGCAGTCGTCGTCCCCGGTGGGCGGGGCCACGAGGTGATAGTCGGGCATCGGTTCCCCGAGTTGTAGGAGGCCGTGGCCGAAGTCGAGAACCGCATGCGCGACGATCCCGCCCATCTCGGTGACGTCGACGACGCGGGCGCCGAACACGTCGCGGTAGAAGTCGATCGCTTGACGCGCGTTGGGGATGGCGAGGAACGGCGTGAGGCTGCTCGTGCCTTTCGGGGTGCCATGGTCGGTGTGCTTGCCGTGAGCTGCGTGTGCCATGGGTCGAAACTATGGGAGCGACCGGTGCCCCCACTTGAATATTCGCGCCACCCTCGGCTCAGTAGGGTGGGGAGATGGCGGACCTGCCGGCGGCATCACGCGGGGTGCTCTACCCGGCGAGACTCCCCACGTTCCATCGCGAACCCGCATCCGGCGATCTCGCGGAGTTCGTCCGGTGGTTCTGGATTCCCGAATGGGACATCGCACCCGGGCGCACCTCCCGCCAGCACGTGATCGGCTTCCCGGCCAGCAACCTCGTCGTCGAGCACGGCCAGACGACGATCTCGGGTCCCACGACCCGGGCCTCCTACCGTGACCTCACGGGACAGGGATGGGCGGTGGGCGCGCTGCTGCGCCCTGCGGCAACTCCCGTCCTCGTGCCCGACGTCGCAGCCCTGTGCGATAGCAGCCGGCCAGCGGAGCATCGTGAGCTCGCCGACGCCGTCCGCGCAGCGATGAATACCAAC
>DATGSB010000083.1:0-2506 GCA_035303045.1 Actinomycetaceae bacterium
GCCGGGACGTCGGGGCCGGCGTGATCGTCAAGGGGCTGCGCGGCTCGAGCGATCTCGATGGAGAGGCGCCCATGGCTACAATGAACAGGCATCTCGCGGGAGTGGAAACGGTGTTCCTGCTGGCCAGCGGGAGCCGGCAACACATCGCCTCCTCCCTCGTCAAAGACATTGCCCGCCATGGCGGAAACATCGCCGATCTCGTCCCGCCCGAGGTCGATGCCGCGTTAGCCAGGGCGTTTGCCCACACGAAAGAGTCACGATGAGCGCAGCCAAGGAATCGGAGTTCACCGAGCGCGGGGCATCGCTCGTAGCGATCCTGGATCAGCTGTCAGCGCTCGTCGGCAACGCGCGCGCGATGCCGATGTCGGCCTCCGTGCTCGTGAACAAGGCAGAAACGCTCGACCTCCTGGCCGCTGCGACGGCCGTAGTACCGGATGAGATCCGCGCCGCCGCGGCGGTCAACGCCGAGGCCGACGCCGTACTACAGCGAGCCAAGGCCGAGGCCGACGCGCTACTGGCCGAGGCACACCGTCGGGCGCAGGAACTCGTCGGTCGTGAACAGGTCGTGGCCCTCGCGCAGGAGCGCGCCCACCAGATCATCGCCGATGCCGAGGAACAAGCCGCGCAGCTCGCCCGCGACGCCGACGACTACTGCGACCGCCAGCTCGCTCAGTTCGAGATCGACCTCGGCGCGATCGGCGCGCAGGTGCAGGCAGGCCGTCAGCGCCTCGCGAGCCGCGGGACACAACCAGGTGAGGAGTCATGACCGACACGCCCCCGCTGGATCTCAACTCGCCATACGTGCTCACGACGACCGACCTCGGCCGCAGCCCGGGCGCGATGGCTCAGGTGACCCGCCGGGTCACCGCCCCCGATGACTTCCGCAACGCCATCATCGGCGTACGACCGGGCAGCGAACTGCCGCTCGACGTCCGGCTGGAAGCGGTGATGGACGGCATCCTCGCCACCGTGCACACGACGGCCGAGCTCGTCGGCGAATGCTCGCGCTGTCTTCGGGCCATCGAAGAGACGATGACGGTGGACTTCGCCGAGATGTTCTTCTACCCCGGAGCAAAGCAGGCCGCGATCGAGGAGGGGGACGAGGAGGCCGAGGACATGAGCGAAGTGATCGACGAGCGCATCGACCTCGCCCAGCCCGTGCGCGACGCCGTCGTCACCGCCTTGCCGTTCCAACCTCTGTGTCGCCCCGATTGCCAGGGGCTGTGCCCCGTGTGTGGCCTCCTGCTGGAGGACCTGCCGGCCGACCACAGCCACGAGCAACTCGACCCGAGATGGGCCGCGCTGAGGGCCCTGAGCAGCGCCGGTCTAGAGGACTCCGAGTCGGACGCCAAGGATGACTGAGGCTCGCCTGCCCGATGTGACGGAGCTGGAAAGCAGGCTGGGCCTCAGCATCGACGCCGAACTCCTCGTCCTCGCCCTCACCCACCGCTCGTTTGCCCACGAGGCCGGGGGAATTCCGACAAACGAACGCCTCGAGTTCCTTGGCGACTCGGTTCTGGGAATCATTGTCACCGAGTACCTTTACCGGGCCTACGCCGACCACCGCGAAGGCGACTTGGCCCGCATGCGGGCCGCCACGGTGAGCCAACGCGCGTTGTCCCAGGTGGCACGCGAACTGGGCCTGGGGGAGTACCTGCTCTTGGGCCGCGGTGAGCTCGGCACCGGCGGGCGGGACAAGGACTCGATTCTCGCCGACACCATGGAGGCCATCATCGGCGCCGCCTATCTATGCCACGGCTTGGAGCCGACCCGCCAGATGACTGAGCGCCTCGTGGCGGACCTGCTCGCCCGGGCGGCGGGGCTCAGTGCCTCCCTCGACTGGAAGACGAGCCTGCAGGAGCTCGCTGCCTCGCTCGGCCAGCCGGCACCTAGGTACGAGGTCGAGGCCTCAGGTCCCGACCACGCCCGGCATTTCACTGCGCGGGTGTTCCTCGGCGAGGCCGTGTATGGCACCGGGGAGGGCAGCTCCAAGAAGGCCGCCGAGCTCCTCGGGGCGGAGGAGGCGCACGGCAGACTACTCGCCGAAAGCGGCCGTGCCCGAGCTACCTGAGGTCGAGACCATCCGGTTGGGGCTGGAACCCTACGTCGTCGGCAGCCGCATCCTCGACGTGGCGGTACACCACCCCCGAGCAGTGCGCCGTCACGTCGCCGGCGCCGCGGCGTTCCGTGACCAGCTCATCGGCCAAGGAGTTCAGGCGGCCGTGCGCCGTGGGAAATACCTGTGGCTACTCCTCGAGGGCTCTCGTGCCCTCGTCATCCACTTGGGAATGAGTGGGCAACTGCTCGTCCATCACGGGGAGCCGCCACCACATCGCCACCTGCGCGTGAGCCTTCGCCTCACCGACGACCGGTCGGTGTCGTTCGTGGATCAACGCACCTTCGGCCACCTCCTGGTGACCGGCCTCGTGCCCACGAGCGACGGGGGACCCGGAGGGCTGGGTAGCGACCGTTCACTCATCCCCGAGGTAGTGGCGCATATCGCCCG
>DATGSB010000084.1:0-9878 GCA_035303045.1 Actinomycetaceae bacterium
GAGGCCCGCCCCAAGGTGATCGTCGCGGGCTGGTCCGCCTACCCGCGTCACCTTGATTTCGCCGCGTTCCGCGAGATCGCCGACGAGGTCGGCGCCTACCTCTGGACCGACATGGCCCATTTCGCGGGCCTGGTGGCGGGCGGCGTGCACCCCAACCCTGTGCCCCTCTCCGACGTCGTGTCCTCCACCGTGCACAAGACGCTGGGCGGCCCCCGCTCGGGATTCATCCTCAGCCGGGACGCCGAGACATTCGGCGCCCGCCTCGATTCGGCCGTGTTCCCGGGGCAGCAGGGCGGGCCCCTCATGCACGTCGTCGCCGCCAAGGCCGTGGCCTTCAAGATCGCCGCGAGCGAGGAGTTCGCCGATCGGCAGCGCCGCACGATCGAGGGCGCCAAGATCATCGCCGAGCGCCTCACCCAACCGGACGTCGCCGCGTCGGGAGCGACGGTGCTCACCGGCGGCACCGACGTCCACCTCGTGCTCGTCGACCTGCGCGCCTCCACGCTGGACGGCCAGCAGGTGGAGGACTTGCTGCACTCAGTGGGGATCACCGTCAACCGCAACGCGGTGCCCTTCGACCCGCGCCCGGCACGGGTGACCTCGGGTGTGCGGCTCGGCACCCCGGCGCTCGCCACCCGCGGCTTCGGGCCCGAGGAATTCGCCGAGGTCGCCGACATCGTCGCCCGCGCGCTCATCGACGCCTCCCAGGCGGACGTCGCGAGCCTGCTGGGGCGAGTACGTAAGCTCACCGAGGACTTTCCGCTCTACCCCGAGGTAGCAGCGGTCAGCGCATAACTGTTCATTGCGACGACACCCCGTACGGGGATGAAGGAGGGACTGTGGCGGCGCAACTGCTCGACGGCAACGCAACAGCCAAGACCATCAAGGCCGAACTCACGGAACGGGTGGCCGCACTCACCGCTCGGGGCGTGACCCCCGGCTTGGGGACCGTCCTCGTCGGCGACGACCCCGCCTCGCACAGCTACGTCGCCGGCAAGCACCGCGACTGCGCCGAGGTCGGCGTTGCATCGATCCGCGAGGACCTGCCCGCCACCGCGACCCAGGAGGAAGTCGAGGCGGCCATCACCCGGCTCAACAACGACCCGGCCTGCACCGGCTACATCGTGCAATTGCCGCTGCCCGATGGGATCGACACCAACCGGGTGTTGGAGCTCATCGACCCCGACAAGGACGCCGACGGGCTGCACCCGACCAACCTCGGCCGCCTCGTCCTGCGCGTCTCTGAGGAGATCACCTCCCCGCTGCCGTGCACCCCGCGCGGCGTCATCGAACTTATCGAGCGCCACGGCATCGACCTCGCCGGCAAGCACGTCGTCGTCGTCGGCCGCGGCACCACGGTGGGCCGCAGCATCGGCCTCCTGCTCACCCGCCGCGACATCAACGCGACGGTCACCCTCACCCACACCGGAACCCGCGACGTCGCCGCCCACGTGCGCCAGGCCGACGTCGTCGTTGCGGCGGCCGGCGTCCCCGGCATCGTCAGCGCGGACATGGTCAAGTCCGGCGCCATCGTGCTCGACGTCGGCGTGAGCCGCGTGACGGACCCGGAGACCGGCAAGGCCAAGCTCCGCGGCGATGTTGCACCCGAGGTGGCCGAGGTCGCCGCATGGCTCTCGCCCAACCCCGGTGGCGTTGGGCCCATGACCCGCGCGATGCTGCTGGCCAACGTCGTGGAAACCGCGGAACGCCAGGCCTCCGCCTAACCGAGCTACTAGCTTCCCGCGCCGCAGGCCGGTCACCCTCGACCACCTGCGGCGCGGAGCTGTTTCTACGGCTACCCCCGCGCCCTGCGCGGCTTGCGATGTGGACCCCGACTCGGGTGCTGCAGCGACCAGCGAGAATGGGGGCATGTTCAGCGTCGCCACCATCAATGTCAACGGAATCCGGGCTGCCTACCGCAAGGGCATGGCGCAGTGGGTGGAGAGCGCAACTCCCGACGTCATGCTGCTGCAGGAGGTGCGCGCCCCCGACGACGTCGTCCACGACCTCCTGGGCGATGAATGGCACATCGCCCACCAGGCATGCGACATCAAGGGACGCGCCGGTGTCGCCATCGCCTCCCGAACACCGGCCGAGGCCGTTCGCGTGGGCTTGGCGGAGCAGGAGGAACCGGTCGACACCGGCCGGTGGGTCGAGATGGACCTGCCCGGCGCCGCGCGCCCCCTCTCCCTCGTGTCGGTCTACATCCATTCCGGCACCGCGACGGACGCGGAGAAGATGGCGGCCAAGTACGCCCATCTCGACGCCGTCACCACCCGGCTGAGCGAACTCTCCCGCGAGGCCGCTGCCGGGCAGCGCGACGTCATCGTCGGGGGCGACATCAACATCGTCCACACTCCGCGCGACATCAAGAACTGGAAGCCCAACCACAACAAGACCTCGGGCGTCCTCGACGCGGAAATCGCCTACCTCAACCAGTGGTTCGACGATTTCGGTTGGATCGATGTCGGCCGCGAGCTCGCCGGCGACGTCCAGGGGCCCTACACATGGTGGTCGCAACGCGGCAAGGCCTTCGACAACGACGCGGGCTGGCGCATCGACTACCAGCTCGCCACCCCGGGCATCGCCCGACGCGCCCAGCACGCGCGGGTCGACCGAGCGGCGTCCTATGACACGCGATTCTCCGACCACGCGCCCCTGACCGTCACCTACGCACGATGAGCGCGCCCCCGCATAGGGCGGTGGGCACGGAAGGGTTCGAACTGCTGCGAAGATGGGAACCATGATCGAGAACAGTGCTGCGCGTGCGCCCCGCATCCTGTCGTTGATGCAACCGACTGCCGACTCCCTCCACCTCGGCAACTACCTGGGGGCCCTGACCCAGTGGATCAGGCTGCAGGAGGACTACGAGTCGTTCTACGGTGTTGCCGACCTGCACGCCCTTACCGTGGCCCCCGAGCCCGCCGCGCTGCGGGAGCGCACCCGGCGCACGGCGGCGCAGTTCCTCGCGGCGGGCGTCGACCCGCAGCGCTCGGTGCTCTTCGTGCAGTCCCACGTTCCGGAGCACACGGAGCTGTCGTGGGTGCTCGGCAGCCTCACCGGGTTCGGCGAGGCCTCGCGGATGACTCAGTTCAAGGACAAGTCGGCCAGGCAGGGCGCCGAGGGCACCACGGTGGGGCTGTTCACCTATCCCGTCCTCATGGCGGCCGACATCCTCCTGTACGACGCCGACCGCGTGCCCGTGGGGGAGGACCAGCGCCAGCACCTGGAGCTCACGAGGGTGCTCGCGGAGCGGCTCAATTCCCGCTACGGGGAGCTGGTCACCGTGCCCCAGGCCGAGATCGTCAGAGCCACGGCAAAGATCTACGACCTCCAGGAACCCACGGCGAAGATGAGCAAGTCGGCCTCCTCGCAGGCAGGACTCATCGAGATTCTCGACGACGAGAAAACGATCGCCAAACGCATCCGGTCCGCCGTCACGGACACGGGCCGCGACGTCGTCTTCGATCCCGACAACAAGCCCGGCGTCTCCAACCTCCTCACCCTGCATTCCTCGCTGTCGGGCCAGTCGGTGGCCGACCTGGAGGCCCACTTCGCCGGCAAGGGATATGGCGATCTCAAGAAGGAGGTCGCCGCGGTCGTCAACGATCACCTGCGCCCGCTGCGCGAGGAGGTCATGACGTATCTCGACGATCCGGCACAGCTCGATGCCATCCTCAACGACGGTGCCCAACGAGCCCGCGCGGTGGCGCGCCGCACGCTGGCCCGCGTGTATGACGCCGTCGGGCTGCTGCCGCCTCGGGGCGGCGAGACCCCGTAGGCCCCACCGCACCGGCGACGCCCCGCACATGATGAGAGGAACATCCACGTGACGATCGACTACCTGTTTCGCGAACCCCGAAGCACCCCGGAGTCGCGGGGGGCCCAGCCGCTGAACCCGCGCCTGGAGAAGCGCGACGACATGCTCATCGACCGAGACGTCGTCGTCGAGACGTCGGCGGGGCGTACCGTCGTGGCCGACATCTACCGCCCGCTGCACGACCGTCTGGTGCCCGTGATCATCGCGTGGTCGCCGTACGGCAAGCACAACCCTGCCCCCATCGGCGTGATCTATCCCGCCAGCGGCGTCGCGCCCGAGCACATCAGCGAGCTGACGACCTTCGAGGCGCCCGACCCGGTGTACTGGGTGCCCCACGACTACGCCATCCTCGTCGCGGACATCCCCGGAACGTGGAATGCGCGGGGGCCTGCCACATACTGCTCCCCGCAGGAGGCGCAGGACTTCGCCGAGCTCATCGACTGGGCGGGCACCCAGCCATGGAGCAATGGGAAGGTCGGGCTGTCGGGCGTGTCCTACCTCACCGTGGCGCAATGGCGCGTGGCCGAGTTGGCGCCCACCCATCTCGCGGCGATCAACCCGTGGGAGGGGTGGTCCGACACCTACCGCGAGGTCGTCTACCACGGCGGGATCCCCGACACCTCGTTCTGGCCCTACATCTGGGAGCGGTGGGGCGCGAGCCACGGGCCCATCGAGGACCTCGAGGCCGAGACGGCGCAACACCCGTATTTCGATGAGTTCTGGCAGTCGAAGGCCGCCGACCTCGAGCGGATCACCGTGCCCACCTGGGTGGTGGGCAGCTGGTCCGACCAGGGCTTGCACACCCGCGGCACACTCGAAGGGTTCCGGCGCATCTCGTCGCCCGACAAGTGGCTCGACGTCCATGGCCGCAAGAAGTGGGCCGAGTACTACCTGCCCGAGAACGTGGAGAAGCAGCGCGCGTTCTTCGACCGCTACCTCAAGGGCATCGACAACGGGTGGGAGGACCGGCCGCGCGTCCAGGTGGAGCTGCGCGAGGACTATTACCGCGGCACGACGATCGGTGCCGACCAGTGGCCGTTGGCCGATGTCACGTACACCCCGCTCTACCTGGACGGCGGCGAAGCGCTCACCACCGCGGCGCCCGGGGAGGCGCGCGTGGTGGAGTACGACGGGCGCGGTAGCGGGCTGCGGGAGCACCGCGCGGTGTTCTCCCATACCTTCACACAGCGCCGCACCATCGTCGGCCACGCGGTCGCCGAGCTCTTCGTCTCCGCGCCCGACGCGTCGGACATGGACCTGTTCGTCGGGCTGTTCAAGCGCACCCGCGACGGCGAGGTCGTCGGCTTTCCCTACTACGCCCAGTACGAGGATGGCCCCGTCGCCGTCGGCTGGCTGCGCGTGTCGCAGCGAGAACTCGACCCCGAGCGCTCCCTGCCGTACCTGCCCGTCCTCGCCCACCAGCGGTCGCTGCCGATGGCGGGGGAGGAGCCGACCGCGGTCACCATCGAGATCCTGCCGTCGGGCACGGTCTTCGAGGAGGGGGAGTCGCTCGTCGTCGTCATCCAGGGGCGCGACATCATGGACTACCCCGCCGGGGTCTACGCCCGGCACCACGACACGGTGAACAACGGCCGCCACCGCATCCATGTGGGCGGGCAGACGCCGTCCCGACTCATCCTGCCGTTCCTGGACTAACGCAGTGGCGCCCGGCCGACCGGCCGGGCGCCACATGTGATCACGGTGACGGCGTAGCCGCCGCCGGGTTGCTCAGCGCAGCGCCTGGCGCAGGTCGAAGTTGAGCTGTCCGATGGTGTTGAGCGGGATGCCCTTGGGGCACACCGCGGAGCACTCTCCGATGTTGGTGCACCCGCCGAAGCCCTCCGCATCGTGCTGGTGAACCATGTCCACCACCCGGGAGTCGCGTTCGGGCTGGCCCTGGGGCAGCTTGCCCAGGTGGGTGACCTTCGCCGCCGTGAACAGCATGGCGGAGCCGTTGGGGCAGGCCGCCACGCACGCGCCGCAACCGATGCACGCCGCCGCCTCGAACGCCGCATCGGCATCGGACTTCGGCACGACCGTGGCGTGGGCGTCCGGGGCCGAGCCCGTGTTGGCGCTGATGAATCCGCCGGCCTGGATGATGCGGTCGAAGGCGCCGCGGTCGACGACGAGATCCTTGATGACGGGGAACGGATCGGCCCGCCACGGCTCCACGGTGATCGTGTCGCCGTCATTGAACTTCCGCATGTGCAGCTGGCACGTGGTCGTCAGCTCTTGGCCGTGGGCCACGCCGTCGATCATGACCCCGCACATGCCGCAGATGCCTTCACGGCAGTCGTGGTCGAACGCCACGGGCTCCTCGCCCGCCTCGGTGAGCTGCTCGTTGAGCACGTCGAGCATTTCGAGGAACGACATGTCCTCCGAAACGTCGTCGAGCTGGTAGTCCACCATGCGGCCCGGGCTGTCAGCGTCCTGCTGTCGCCACACCTTCAGGGTGATTCTCACTTGTAGCTCCGCTGCTTCATCTCGACATACTCGTACTTGAGGTCTTCCTTGTGTAGGACCGGGGCCTCGTCTTCCCCGCCCCATGCCCACGCTGCGACGTAGGCGAACTCGTCGTCGTTGCGCAGCGCCTCCCCGTCGGGGGTCTGGCTCTCGGCGCGGAAGTGGCCGCCGCACGACTCCCGACGGTGCAGGGCGTCGATGCACATGAGCTCGGCGAGCTCGAAGAAGTCGGCGACCCGCCCGGCCTTCTCCAACGACTGGTTGAGCCCGTCGGGGGAGCCGAGCACGCGCACGTCGCGCCAGAAGGTCTCCCGCAGGGCGCGGATCTTGTCGATCGCCGTGCGCAGGCCCTCGTCGGTGCGCTCCATGCCGCAGTACTCCCACATGATCTGGCCGAGCTCCTTGTGGAAGGAGTCGACGCTGCGGGTGCCACCGGCCTGCATGAGCCGATCGATGCGCTCCGTCACCGACTCCCGCGCCGCCTGCACCTCGGGGTGATCCTCGCTCACGCCCTCGAACGGGCCGGCGGCCAGGTAGTCGTTGATGGTGTTGGGCAGCACGAAGTAGCCGTCGGCCAGCCCCTGCATGAGGGCCGAGGCGCCGAGCCGGTTGGCGCCGTGGTCGGAGAAGTTGGCTTCGCCGGTGACGAAGAGGCCGGGGATCGTCGACTGCAGGTCGTAATCGACCCACAGGCCACCCATCGTGTAGTGCACGGCCGGGTAGATCCGCATCGGCACTTCGTAGGGGTTCTCCCCGGTGATCTGGGCGTACATGTCGAAGAGGTTGCCGTACTTCGCGGCGACGGCATCCCGGCCCATCCGAGCCATGGCGTCGGCGAAGTCGAGGTAGACGCCGCGGCGCACGCCGTCGACGGCGGGCCCCACGCCGCGTCCCTCGTCGCACATGTTCTTCGCCTGGCGGGAGGCAATGTCGCGCGGGACGAGGTTGCCGAACGCCGGGTAGATGCGCTCGAGGTAGTAGTCGCGGTCCTCTTCCGGGATGTCGCGCGGATCCTTCGTCGCATCCTCCGCCCGCTTGGGCACCCAGATGCGCCCGTCGTTGCGCAGCGACTCGCTCATGAGCGTGAGCTTCGACTGGTAGTCACCCGACACGGGAATGCATGTGGGGTGGATCTGGGTGTAGCACGGGTTGGCGAACAGCGCGCCCTTGCGGTGGGCGCGCCAGATCGCGGTCGTGTTGCACCCCATCGCGTTGGTGGACAGGTAGAACACGTTGCCGTAGCCACCCGAGGCGAGCACGACGGCGTCGGCCATGTGGGTCTCCACCGCGCCGGTGATCATGTCGCGGGCCACGATGCCGCGCGCCCGGCCGTCGACGACGACGAGCTCCAGCATCTCGTGGCGAGAGAACATCTCCACGGTGCCCGCCGCGATCTGGCGCTCCAGCGCCTGGTAGGCGCCGATGAGCAGCTGCTGGCCGGTCTGGCCGCGGGCGTAGAACGTGCGCGAGACCTGCACGCCACCGAACGAGCGGTTGTCGAGCAGGCCGCCGTACTCGCGGGCGAAGGGCACGCCCTGGGCGACGCACTGGTCGATGATGTTCGCGCTCACCTCAGCGAGGCGGTACACGTTGGACTCCCGCGAGCGGTAGTCCCCGCCCTTGACGGTGTCGTAGAACAACCGGAACGTCGAGTCGTTGTCGTTGCGGTAGTTCTTCGCCGCGTTGATGCCACCCTGCGCGGCGATCGAGTGGGCCCGGCGCGGGGAGTCCTGGTAGCAGAAGGACTTCACCCGGTAGCCCGCTTCGCCGAGCGTGGCTCCCGCGGAGGCCCCGGCCAGTCCGGTGCCCACGACGATGACGCTGAGCTTGCGGCGGTTGGCGGGGTTGACGAGCGTCGTCTGGAACTGCCGCTCCTGCCACTGGCGATCGATCGGGACGTCGGGGGCCTTGCTATCGCTGATGGGCGCACCTTCGCGGTACAGCCCACCGATGAGTTCGTTCGTCGAGGTCATGTCTCTTCAGATTCTCCGCTGTACCTAGTTGATGCTGCCGAGGAGGATCGCGACGGGGGGCGCGAGGAAGCCGATGACGAGCACCAGCGCAAGCGCGATACCGGCGGCGTCGAGCACGGGGCGTCGGTTGCCGCCCGCCCAGCCAAGCGTCTGCATCGCGCTCCACACGCCGTGGCGCACGTGCATGCCCAAGGCGATCATGGCCACGGCGTAGATCGCGAAGATGTACCACACGGAGAACGCCGCCACGACCCGGTCATACGGGCTGGCGAAGCTCCCGCCGATCTCGATCGTCAGGGTCGTGAACTGCAGGATGTGGAAGATGACGAACGCCAGCAGCGCGAGCCCGCCCCAGCGCATCGTGCGCGACGACAGCGTCGCTTGCACGGCCTTGCGGACGACGTAGCGCCTGCCGCGGGCGGCCCACGCGCGGCGGGACAGCGTCCAGGCCGCGTACACGTGGATGACGAGGCTGACGAGCAGGACGACGCGCATGATCCACAGGAAGCCGCCGTAGGGCAGAAGCGGTTCGCCAAGAACGCGCAGTCCGTCCGCGTAGTCGTCGAACGCCTGCTGGCCGCTGAACACCTTGAGGTTGCCGTACATATGGGCCAGCACGAACAGGATGAAGATGATTCCCGTGACGGCCATGGCGATCTTCAGCGCAACGGTGGTGCGCCGGCCGACAACGGGTCTCGCAGCAGTTTTTGCGGTGGTGGACACGTCCTCCATCGTAGCCACTGTCGCGGCCTCCCTGGACCGCGCCTTCCGGTTTGGCGCGAATTCGTCCGTTGGCTCCGGCGCGTCCCGCCTGCTGCGTAAGGTATGCCGCTATGGCCACACCGGAGGAACTTCACGATTTCTACGCCGTCGTGCCGGCCGGTGGCGCCGGCACCCGGCTCTGGCCGCTGTCGCGCCAGGGACGCCCCAAGTTTCTCCTCGACCTCCTCGGGCACGGCGAGAGCTTGCTGTCGACGACGTGGCAGCGGCTGCTGCCGCTGAGTGGCCCGCACCGCGTCCTCGTCGTCACGGGCCACGACCACGCCCCCGCCGTCGCCACCGATCTGCCGCAGCTCGCGCCGCAGAACCTGCTGGTGGAACCCTCACCGCGCGACTCGATGGCCGCCATCGGGCTCGCGGCGGCCGTGCTGCACGAGCGCCACGGCGAGGTGCTCATCGGGTCGTTCGCCGCCGACCACCACGTGCGGCGTCCCGATGCCTTCGCCGCCGCCATCCGCCAAGCCGCCGTGGCGGCGCGCGCTGGATACCTCGTGACGGTGGGCATCGAAGCCGACCGGCCAGCCACCGGGTTCGGCTACATCCGCACCGGGGACAGCCTCCACCTCGACGATGCCCCCGAGGTCCGTCTCGCCCGGGGCTTTACCGAGAAGCCCGACGCCGAGACGGCGCAGGAATACCTGCGCAGCGGGGAGTACCGGTGGAACGCCGGGATGTTCGTGGCGACGACGAGCCTGCTGCTCGATCGGCTGGCCCAGCTGCTGCCCGCGCTGCACGACGGGCTGCGCACGATCGCGCGGCAGTGGGACGGCCCCGGGCGCGCGGCCACGGTGGCGCGGGTGTGGCCGGGGCTCCAACGCATCGCCATCGACCACGCCTTGGCC
>DATGSB010000085.1:0-6654 GCA_035303045.1 Actinomycetaceae bacterium
GTCTTCCAGTCGACAACGTCGATGCCGTGCTCGTCGTCAAAGACCGCATCGATCCGGCACCGGATGAAGGTGCCTCCGACAGGGATCTCGAGATCGACCTCGACGGCAACCGGCTGGCGTTGGGCCCACTGGGAGGCGGCGAAGGTTTCCTGCATCTCCGCGAGCTCCGCGTCGTCCAGCGCCGCCACGTCCGCCCCGTCGTCGCGGTAATCACGGCCGCTCGGCTCGTCGAGCTCGAGAAGGCTCGGTCGCGCGTAGTACTCCTCCACCCACGCGTGGAAGCGGCTGCCGATCTGCGCCCGGGAGCTCGGCGGCTGCGGAATTGGTCGGCGGCGGTCGAGCGCGAAGCGTTGCGGATCGCTGGCGAGCCCGACGGCCGCGGTTGCCGATAGGTGGTGATCGAGGCTCACGGCGGCGACCGCGGCGCGCGCCGCATGGCGTTCGGCGAGCAGGAGCTGAGCATCGCGCCACCACCTGGCAACCACCGGCTCCCCGTTGCCGGCCGCCTCTGCGGGCGAAGGCGGCTGCGCGGCGGGCGCCCCGCTCGTGGCCTCGGCGTCCTCGGGGCCGGCCGGCACCGGAGGAACGGGCTGTCCCTCGTGGGCGCGCATGAGTTCGCGCACCCGCTGCGCCGCCTCTTCGAGGTGCGGGCGGCGGCCGACGAGGGGGTCGGCGGGCCAGGACGTCTCCACGTGCTTCTCGTGGTCCGGGTTGACCGCGCCGGAGGGGGGTTCCACAGCCCAGGGCTCCAGCTCCTTGAGGAGGTCGCGGCGGCGGGGCTCCATGAGGAACCGTGACGGCGGCCGGCAGGTCTTGCCCTCGCGGAACCACGAGCCCGCCAGGAGGAGCTCGTGGCGGGCGCGGGTGAGCGCGACGTAGGCCAACCGCCGTTCCTCGGCGACGGCGTGGATCCCGGCCGCCAGCCGGAACTCCTGGTGAGCCTCTTCCACCTCGGCGTGGGTGGCGGCTCCAGCCACCCGCAGTTCCGGCAGGCTGTCGGCATCACCCCGCAGCGAGTAGGGCAGCGCGGTGCGATCGGTGAGCCAGGCCGAGGCGGTCACGGTGCCATCCGGGCGTGGGGCGGACTTGTAGACCGGGAACTCCATTTCGACGAGCCCGGGAACGGCGACGATGTCCCACTCCAAGCCCTTGGCCGCATGCACGGTGAGCACCTGCACTGCCCCGGGGTGGGGCTCCTCCGCGGCGGGCTCCAGCCCCCGTTCCCGCTCCTCGGCGGCGTCGAGCCAGCTGAGGAAGGCGCCCAGGGTCGTCGTCTCGGAACCGTGGGCGAAGTCCGCGGCGATCCGGGTGAACTCATCGAGGTTGGCCCGGGCGTGCAACGGGTCGTCCCCGGCACGCGCGGCCAACTCGATGTCGAGCCCGGCGAGCCGAATGGCGTTGGTCACGAGTTCGGGCAGCGACAGCGTGGTTAGCGCCCGCACACGGCGCAGGAGCTGCCCGACGGCCGTGATCCGCCGCCGCCCATCCGCGCTCATGACGTGCCCCGCCGGCGAGCGCCAGCCTGGGGGCGGGGGCGTCTCGAGCGCGTCGACGAGGCTGGCGTCAGCGCTGTCGGCCAGCGAGCGCGACCACGCGCGCAGGGCGTGGAGGTCGGTGATCCCGAGCCGGTGGGCCGTGAGCAGCCTCATGGCGGCGTCGCCCCTGGTCGGGTCGTGGGCCGCGGCCAGGATCGCGCGCAGGTCGACGATCTCGGGGCGGGCGAGCAGCCCGCCGAGTCCGACGATTTCCACGGGAATGGCGCGTTCGCGCAGGGCGGCGACGATCGGATCGAATTGCTTGCGGCTGCGACACAGCACCGCGTAGGTGGTGTCACCTTCCGGCTGCCAGCGTTGGGCGAAGAAGTCCGCGACGAGGGCGGCCTCTTCGCTCAGGGCAGTCGCGTAGGCCCCGAACACCGCGCCCTCCCCCGCGCCCGGCCGCGCGGCGAGCTGCGGAACCTCGACGGAGCCGGCGCCGGGTGCCCCGAGGGGGCGGGCGACGACGTTGGCGACCCGAAGGATCGACTCGTCGTTGCGCCACGACGTGCGCAGGTAACGCGTCGGGGCCTGGGAGCCATCGGCGCCGGGAAAGTCCGTCGGAAATCGCCCGAGAGTGGCCGCTGCGGCGCCACGCCACCCGTAGATCGCCTGGTTGGGGTCCCCCACGGCGGTGACGCCGTGGCCGCCGCCGAACAGCGAACGCAGCAGCTCCAGCTGCGCCACCGAGGTGTCTTGGTACTCGTCGAGCAGCACGAGGCGGTACTGCTCGCGCAGCACTCGGCCCACCTGCGGTACCTGTCGCGCCACCCGGGCCGCCTGGGCCACCTGGTCGCCGAACTCGACGAAGGAGCCATCGCGCTTGCGTCGGGCGAACTCGACCACGAGCTGCAGGAGTTCACGCCGTTCTTCCAGGGACGTCGCGATGTCCCGAGCGTTCTTCCTCGGCCCCTTCCCGTCAGGGTCGGCCTTGTCGATGAGGTCCGAGATGAGGTCGGCCAGCTGACGGTCGGCGTCGGCGGGAGTGAGGAGGTGCTCGTTGAGGGCACCGGCCAGTGACAGAACGGCCTCAGTCACCGCGCCCGCGCCCACGTCGACGCTCAACGCACCATGCCAGGTACCGACGACGTCGTGGGCGAGCTGCCAGGCGCCGGCCGCCGTGATGAGCCGCGCGTCGGGGTCCATGCCGATGCGCAGGACGTGTTCGCGGGCGATCTCGGCGGCGAAGGAGTTGTAGGTGGAGATGGTGGCGGCGTCCACGGCCATCGCGTCGGCTGAGTCATGGCGGGGCAGCAGCCCCTGCGTTCGCAGCTGCCGCAGTCGCAGCCGCACGCGGTCGGCCAGCTCCCCGGCCGCCTTGCGGGTGAACGTCAGGCCCAGGACCTCTTCGGGGCGCACGAAGCCGTTGGCCACGAGGTAAACGACGCGGGCGGCCATCGTCTCGGTTTTTCCGGACCCTGCGCCGGCCACCACGAGCTGCGGGCCGAGGGGGGCCTCGATCACCGCACGCTGCTCGTCGGTGGGCTGGTGTTGGCCCAGGGCGCTTGCGAGGTCGTTGGCCGTGATTCTGGGGTTCATTGGGTGATCCGCCGCCCCTCGTCTTGTAGCGGGCAGCTTGTTCGCACGGGACAGTACCGGCAGCTGTCGTTCTTTCGGGCGGTGAATTCGGCGCCGGCCATGAGGTCGGCAGCCGTGGCGATGAGTTCGTGGGCCCATGGGCGGGATTCCTCTTCGAGCGCGGGCTGCTCCCGCAGCGCCGGCCCGGCGCTCGAACCGCCGAGGTAGACGAGCCGGGCGCCCGCGCCCGACGCCTCCTCCCCCAGCCCGCCCTCTTCGACCGCGACCTGGTAGCTCGCCAGCTGCGCGTGTTCAGCGGCATCAGCCCGGGTGATCGGGCTACCCGACGTCTTGAGGTCGACGACCCGCACGGCGGGCGTGTCGCCATCGCCCTCGCTCACGTATTCCACGCGGTCGATGCGGCCCTTGAGGTGGGCGCGGTCGACCTGCGCCGTGACGTCCACCTCGGTGGCCGCCTGGCCGGGCACCGAGGCGATGTAGGCGGCGAGGCGGTCGATCATGCGCTCCGCGCGGCGCCATTCCCGCTGGTCCACCCACGACTCGCCCAGCCCCAAGCTGGGCCACCGCCGCGCCAACTCGGCGTGCAGCTCCTCTGCGCTGCCGTGCGGAAACTCTGCGGCGATGTTGTGGATGAGGGTGCCGAGCGCCTGGGCGTCGCTCGGCTCGGTTTCTCCTCCCGCTGTTTGCAGGGCCCACCGCAGGGGGCAGGAGTGGACGGCCTCGATGTTCGAGGGACTGACCTGCACGCGGGCGCCCTCGGGGTGCAGTGGGGTCGTTGCCGTTGGGCCGGCGAGGCCGTGCCAGGACGCCGGGTCGGCGCCGGGGACGCCGCGCACGGCGAGCTCGGCGAGCACACCCGCCGCGTCGTCTCGGTGCGGGTGGTCGGGGTCGTCGAGCGCAGCACGCAGTTCCCCCACCAGCGCTCGGAGGTCAAGGGCCGGTAACACGCGTTGGGCGCGGCTGGAGGCGTCGGCCTCCCGCGCCGGCGTGATGGTGGTGGCGAGGAGCTCGAAGAACCCCGACGGTCGCTCCTCGGCGTCCGCGACGGCCGTGATGACGAGGCGCCGCCGGGCGCGGGATAAGGCGACGACGAGCATCCGAAGCTCGTCGTCGCGCACGGCGCGACGCGCGGCAACCAGGTCGATCGGCGCGTCGGGTTGGGCGCGGCCTGCTTCGATGTCCGCGAGGTGGCCTGCGCCCAGCAGCGAGTCGCGCACGCGCAAGTCGGGCCATGCTCCCTCCTGCAGGCCCGTGATGACGGCGACGTCCCATTCCTCGCCGTCGGTGCCGGCGGGGGTGCGCACGGCCACCGCGGAATCGCGCCGCGCGCCGGCGGCCAGCGTGTCGGGGGCGAAGCCCTGGCCCGAGATGTCGGCGACGAAGGCTCGCGCGCCGCCGCCCGGTTGCCGTTCGTCGAACTGTTCGGCAGCCAGGAAGAGGGCCATGACGGCGTCGAGGTCGGCGTCGGCCCGGTCCCCCAGGGCCCCACCCGCCAAGGCGGCGCCGCGCCATTCCTCGGCGAGCCGACTGGCATCCCATAGTGCCCACAGCACGTCCAACGCGCCGCCGCCGGCGGCGACCGCCGCGCGCCCGGCGGCGAGCAGCTGCGCCATCCGCAGGGGATGCTGGCGCACCGGGGAGGGGAGGTCGGCGGCGCGGGAAGGGTCGTTCAGCGAGGCGACGAGCAGCTCGTCGGTGGCTCGCTGCACCGCCCGCACGCTCGCGTCGGCCTGGTCGGCGGGCCGTAGCGCCCGGCGCAGCGCCCGCAACGCCATGGCGTCCATCTTGCCCAGCGGGGAACACAGCAGATCGACCGCCTCGCCGCTGGTGAGCTCGGCGCCTGCGCTCACCTCCATAGCCAGCAGCAAGGGGCGCACCGCCGGCTCGCTGTGCAGGGCTTGCGCCGTCTGCTCCGCGGTGGGGACCCCGGCCTCCCGCAGAGCCAATCGCATGTGCCGCACCGCGGCGCTGGAGCGCGCGATCACGACCATGTCCGACCAGGCCGTGCCGTAATGCAGGTGCTCCTCCCGCAGCCGCCGGGCGACGTGCGCGGCCTCCTGCGCCTCGCTCGCGACGACGACGCACTCCGCCCCGCCGGGGGCCGAGCGGCGGGCGGCGTGTGACGGTTCGGCGTGCATGGCGAGCTCGCTTTCGGCCTGCGCCTGCGCGTGCCGGTGGCGAGCACCGCCCACGACCGAGACCGCCGAGCTCGCGACCTGAACGAGTTCCCGCAGCTGGGTGCCACCTCGCCAGACCGTGGGCAGCACAACCTCCCGCGCACCGAAGCCGCCGATGGCCTCCCGGGTGGCAGCCGCCCCGACCAACGCGGGTGTGGCCCCGCGGAAACCCTGCACGGCGGCGTCGGGATCGGCGAACAGCATGAGGCGGGAGCCGTGATCGACCAACGCCTGGATCATGCGGGCGCTGGCCATCGTCGCGTCTTGGTAGTCATCGACGATGATGCGCGCCCAGTGAGGCCTCGCCACTCCCGGCAGCTCCCGCTCCCAGGTGGCAAGCGCGCGGATTGCGACGTCGACGATCGCAGCGACGTCGTAGCGGGCACCGCGCGTGGCCGGAACGTCCCCCAGCGCGGTGATGGCCACGTACTCCTCAAGGACTCGCGCGGCCGCCTCCCATTCGGGTCGTCGCCACGCCCGGCCACGCGCGGCGAGTTCCTCGGGGCTCAGCCCCAGCTCGACGGCTCTGGTGAGCAGGTCCCGCAACTCGGCGCGGAAGGCGGGTTGCTGGCGCACCTCCCGCCCAATGCTCGCCGGCCAGCGCGGATCGCTACCTAAGCCGGCTTCGTGCCCACTGAGCAACTCGGCGAGCACGGCGTCCTGCTCCGCCCCGGTGATGAGGGTGGGAGCGGGCTGCCCCAACGCCGTCTCGCGGGCTCGCAGCACCGAATACGCCACGGATGCCACCGTTTGAACCATGATCCGTTGGGCGCGGGACCGGTGCTGCGGGGAGCGCAGCACGTGGACGCTCACGAGCTCCCGAAGACGCGCAGCAGCGCGGCGCGTGGGGGCGATGAGAAGGGGCGGGCCCTCGCTACGGAGCATCGCGGCAAGGAAGGATTCAATCGCCGTCGTCGTCTTGCCGCTCCCGGGTGCCCCGAGTACCAGCAGCGGCTCCGGGGCGCCCTGGCTGGCCAGATCGACCACGGCGCGCTGGTCGGCATCCAGCCGCGCGCGGCCACGGTGGGAAGGCGCAGTGAGGCGCACACGCGCTGGGGGCGGGTGATGCCCTTCCGGCGGCTCGTGCGCTCGCGGGTGATGGTGCCGTGTCGTGCTCACGCTTCGATAGAACCATGAGCCACTGACATCGCCCATCACTTCGTGCTCGAGCATGGCCGGCGACGCCCCGACGCTGCCGGTGCGCTTACGATGGGGCTGACCCATCTGCCGAGGGCCGCCCCCCGGCTGTTGTGAGCTTCACGAGGAGAGCCCAGTTGGAGATCATCATCGGAGTGCGCAATATCGCGCGCGAGATCACTATCGAGTCAGGCCAGTCGCCGAAGGAGGTCACCGCCGCGGTGGAGGCTTCGATCAAGGACGGCGCGCCGCTGCAGCTCACCGAT
>DATGSB010000086.1:0-5111 GCA_035303045.1 Actinomycetaceae bacterium
TCGGGCGCGGCCGACTCACCCAGCTCGCGCGCCCGGTACTCGAGGTCGTCTCGGTCGGGTTCATCGTTGCCGTCCTCGCGGCCACGATCACCGTGGCGTTCCTGCGCCGGCGGTGGCGGCTGACGCTGCAGGTCGCCATCGTGCTCGGCGGGGCCAACCTCGCCACCCAGATCCTCAAGAAGGTGCTCCTGCCCCGACCCGACCTGGGGGTGCGCGGTGAGTTCGGCATCCCGGCGGACAACAGCCTGCCCAGCGGGCACACGACCGTCGCGGCCGCGGCGATGATCGCCGTCCTCCTCGTCGTGCCCCGCCGCATGCGCGGCGCCGTGGCCATCGGCGGCGTCGCCTACGTCGCGGCCACGGGGGTCTCCACCCTCATCGGCGGCTGGCACCGCCCCAGCGACGTCGTCGCCGCCGTCTTCCTCACCTTCGCCGTCGGCGCCCTGGCCATCGCCCTCGTCCCCGAGCCGCAGCCCGTGTGGTCGGGCGAGATGGCACGCGACGGGGTGGGGGAGCGGGGGCCGGCCGCCGCGCTGGCCCTCGGGGCCGCGCTGGCGGGGCTCGCCTCCGCGTGGGCGCTGGTGAGCACCTGGTCGAGCGTCGCCGGCGACGTCGGCTTCGATACCGCCGCCGAACGCGCGGAGCTCGGCCGCACGGTGCTGCTCACCGCCTACGCCGGCGGGGCCCTGGCGGTCATCGCGGCCACGTGCGCCTGCGCCGCGTTCCTGCTCCTGCTCCTGCCGCGCGGCGAGCGCTAACGCGCAGCCGGGCCGCGGGCGCTGACTCTCAGCAGCCTGTGCGGAGCGTCACCCCCGCCCACTTATATGCATGCTGCATGTAAGTGTATAGTCGGGTGCTATGCCTTCCCCTCCCCATCTCGCAGCCGCCGGCCGACTCCTCGAAGCGTGGTACGACCTCCACCGCCGCAGCCGCGCCCTCACCGCCGAGATCGCCCGCACGGCAGGGATGTCGGTGAGCACGATGTGGCTGCTGGCCCAGCTCGACCGGCTAGGAGAGGCCCGGGTCGCCGACATCGCCGCCGAAATGTTCGTCGATCCCTCGGTGGCGAGCCGCCAGATCAGCTACCTCGAACAGTCCGGGTACGCCTCGCGCCGCGTCGACCCCAACGACGGGCGCGCCTTCCTCGTGGGCCTCACCGACGCCGGACGCGACGTGCTCACCGAAGTGCGCGCGCTGCGACAGGCGACGCTGTCGCGGGCCCTGGAGGATTGGGACACCGAGGACCTCGACGCCCTCGGGGAGTCGTTGCGGCAGATGGGGAAGCGCATCACCGACGCCATGGCCGAGGGCCTGGTGAGCGCGTGACGAACCGCTCCTCGCGATCCGCCGACGACCGGCGCAACCCCATCTTCGGGCTCAACCGCCGCACGCCCGAAGAGCTCGCCGAACACCGCCAGATCATGCGCGTGTTCACCGGGCTTTTGCTCGCCCTGTTCGTCGCGATGCTGTCGGGCACGATCGTCGGCAATGCGCTGCCCGTCATCATGGCCGAGCTCGGCGGCACGCAGCTCGAATACACCTGGATCGTTTCCGCGGCCCTGCTCGCCTCGACGGCATCGACCCCGATCTTCGGCAAGCTCGCCGACCTCTTCGACAAGCGGAAACTGCTGTTCCTCTCGCTGAGCATCTTCGCCGTGGGCTCGCTGCTCGCCGGCCTGGCGACCTCGGCCAGTGCGCTCATCTTCTTCCGGGTGCTGCAGGGCATCGGCATGGGATCCCAGATGGCGCTCGTGCAGACGACGATCGCCACGATCATCCCGCCCCGCGCCCGCGGCCGGTACAACGGCTACATGGGCGCCGTCATGGCCGTCGCGACCGTGTCGGGCCCCCTCATCGGCGGGCTCATCGTCGACACCCCCTGGCTCGGGTGGCGCTGGACGTACTGGAGCGCCATCCCGTTTACCCTCATCGCCATCTTCGTCCTGCACCGTCGGCTCGACGTGCCGAGGCAGCCACGTAAGAAGCCGAAGATCGACTACTGGGGCGCCGCGCTCATCGTGCTGTCGGTGACCCTGCTGCTGCTGTGGCTGTCCTTCGCCGGCAGCGCCTTCGCGTGGGCGTCGTGGCAAACGGCCGTGATGGTCTCGGGCACCGTCATCGGAATCATCGCCTTCGTCCTCGTCGAGCTGCGCCACCCCGAGCCGGTGGTGCCGATGTGGATCCTCACCGACCGCACCACCGCGCTGAGCATCGTCGCCTCCTTCTCGGTGGGCACGATCATGTTCGGCAGCCCGCTGTTCCTCGGCCAGTACTTCCAGGTCGGCCGCGGCTACGCGCCGGCAGCCGCCGGCCTGCTCGCCACCCCGCTGATGATCGGCGTGTTCCTCGCCTCCACCATCGCCGGGCGCCTCGTCACCCGGCGGGGCACGTGGAAGCGCTACGTCGTCGGCGGCATCAGCATCCAGGCCGTCGGGGTGCTGCTCATGTCCACCGTGGGCGCGGATACACCGCTGCCCCTGGTGTCGGCCTTCCTTCTACTCGTGGGGCTGGGCCAGGGCGCATCGATGCAGAACCTCGTGCTCGCCGTCCAGAACTCGGTGCGACTCAGCCACATGGGGGTCGCGAGTTCGACGGTCACCTTCTTCCGCTCCCTCGGCGGGGCCACCGGTGTGCAAGTGCTCGGCGCGATCTTCACCATGCAGCTCCACAACCTCATCACCCGCCGGCTCACCGACGCCGGCCTACCGCCGCCCGAGGACGGCCAGAACTTCGATTCTCTCGATTTCACCACCCTGTCGCCGGCGGTGGAGGACATCGTGCGCCGCTCCTACGGGGACGGCCTCTCGGTCGTCTTCGGCGGCATGGCCATCCTCGCCGTCATCGCCCTCATCGCCACGACCCTCATGCGCAACAGCTTCCTTCGCTCCACCGTGGATATCGAGGACCCCGCCGAGCGCGCCCGCGCCGAAGAGCGCGCCAAGGGCGGAACGACGCGGCCCGCGGCCGAGACCATACGGCCCGCGCCCGGTAACGAGCGGCCCGAGCCCGCGAACAAGCGGCCCGCGCCTGAGACCAAGCGGCCCGCGCCCGGGAACAATGGGGAGCGCGCGTCGGAGAACGGCGAGCCCCTCGGGGTGGAGCGGGCAGCCGCAGCGGGCGCAGGCGACGCGGGCACGGAGCCAGGTGAGGGCGCCGCGGTCCGGGGCGACGCAGTCACGGGCGACGCGGGCATGCCCGACCCCGTCAGACACCCAGGCGAAGTCAGCCGTGCCGACGAGGCCGCCGGGGCGGGCGAGCCCGGGGCGGTCGACGGGGATGCACGCGAGGGCGAGCGGCGCACCGAGTCCGATTCGCGCCCCTGAGTCGCCTCAGCCGCGGCGCGGTAGGCGCTGCACCCAGCCGAGCACGGCATCCTCGTAGGCTTCGCGCGCGGGCCGGGCCGACAGTGCGAGGTCGTGAACACCGGCGGGGATGCGCACGATCGTCACGTGCGGGCCCAACCGGGGCGCCAGCCGCACCATGTCGTCGACGTCCAGCACGCAATCGGCGGTGGCCAGCTCCTGAGGCGTGGGCCGCTTCGGGGACGCCGCCGAGTCGGTGGAGCAGCACAACAGCACCGGCACGTCGATGTTCAGCCCGCGGGCGAGGCGCGCCTGCTCGCGGCGCACGGAGCTGAAGAAGGCGGCGCGCACGGGGAAGCCGGCGTGCGGCTTCCAGTCGAGGTCGAAGTCCCATTCCCCGCCGGTGTCCCCGTGCAGCCACTCGCCATACGCGCGACTCAAGTGGCCGACGACGAGGCTGGGCCACCAGCGCGCGATGAGGCCCACGAGCGGCGTCAACACGTGCTTCTCATGCCACGGCCCGTTGTGGTCGAGCCACGGACTGTTGAGGACGACGGCGGCGACCCGCCCGGGGTGGCGATCGGCCCACGAGGCGGCGATGAGCCCGCCGGTGGAATGCCCCAGCAGGATGACCTCGCGGTGGCCCGCGCCGGCGAGATGGTCGAGCGCGGCCGCGATCTCCTCGTCGTGGTGCCGCAGGTCCCGCACGTCCCCGGGGCGGGGATGGTCGCCCAGCGCCCGACCAGACAGGCGCAGGTCGAGGGCGTAGAACGCGACCCCCGCCGCCACCCAGCTCTCGGCGTGATCGGCCTGAAAGAAGTAGTCGGTGAACCCGTGGAGGTAAAGCACGGCCCGATCCGCCGGGGCCGCCCCGCCGGGATCGTCCGGGGTGTGGCGTGCGTGATTGACCAGGACGGCGCGCGGTTGGGGCCCGTAGGCGGGGTGGGGCCGCAGCGGGAGGTCGCGGGCAAGCCAGTTGGGGGCGAGCACGTCGGAACGGGGCGTCATGGCGAGATCCTATGGGCCGGCGTTGTTACGCTCAGTGCAGTGAGCTTGAGGAGCACACATGATTCGACGGCGAGCGATCCTCTACGGCGAGGTTCAAGGTGTCGGCATGCGAATGTCCTGCGCGCGTGAGGCCCGCGCCCGCGGCGTCAACGGCTGGATCCGCAATGCCCCGGACGGCACGGTCGAAGCGGAACTCGAAGGCGACCGCAGCGCCGTCGACGGCCTCCTGACGTGGCTGTACGCCGGGCCGCCGGCCGCCCGCGTGCTCTCGGTGGACGTCACCGAGCTCGCCACTCAGGGCGAGGTCGGCTTCGACGTCCGGTAGCCCGCGCGATCTGCTGGATCGGCTCAGCGGGGCGCGACTCGGCTCGCGGTCAAACGGCCCGCGCTAGGGCGTACCCAGGAGCGCCACTGCCCACGGGGTGCCCGTCTGCCCCCTGACGAACCCGAAGCCGGCGTGGGTGTAGCCGGGATCGAGCATCCACGGCCGGTGGTTGCTGGAGTTGATCCACCAGTTGTGCATGTAGTGCAGCAGCGACGTGAGGTTCATGTTCGCGCCGCCGGTATTGCGAATCACCAGTTCACTCGAGCGCGACCAGCCCACCTGACTGCGGTAGTTCGGGTTGTGGGCGCGCGCTGCCGGGGCGCTGTCGGGGTAGTAGCGCAGCCCGTTGTTCGCCCAGTTCTGCGCCACGGTCTGCAGATGGTTGCTGTAGGTGAGTCGGGGCAGACCGTTGGATGCGCGGAAGTTGTTGAGCAAGTTGAACAGCGTCGTGCGCACCGTTTCGAGCTCGCTGGGGT
>DATGSB010000087.1:0-13834 GCA_035303045.1 Actinomycetaceae bacterium
GCGTATCCGGGTGGCTAAGCGCTCTGGTAAGGACATCTGAGCATGAGTGAAAACACTGCAACCCGTGAGCTACCCCGCCTCAAGGCGCGCTACCGCGAAGAGATCATCGCCGCGCTGCGCGAGGAGTTCGGGCACGACAACATCAACAAGGTCGCCGGGCTGGACAAGATCGTCGTCAACATGGGCGTGGGCGAGGCGGCGCAGGACTCCAAGCGCATCGAAGGCGCGATCCGCGATCTGTCGCTGATCACCGGCCAGAAGCCGCAGGTGACCCGTGCCCGGCGTTCCATCGCCCAGTTCAAGCTGCGCGAAGGCCAGCCGATCGGCGCGCACGCCACGCTGCGCGGCGACCGCATGTGGGAGTTCCTCGACCGCCTGCTGTCGGTGGCACTGCCCCGCATCCGTGACTTCCGTGGGCTGTCCCCACGGCAGTTCGACGGCCGCGGCAACTACACCTTCGGTCTCACCGAACAGTCCATGTTCCACGAGATCGACCCCGACACGATCGACCGCGTGCGTGGCATGGACATCACCGTTGTCACGACTGCGACTACCGACGAAGAGGGGCGCTCTCTGCTGAAGCGCCTGGGCTTCCCGTTCAAGGAGAACTGACGTGGCAAAGACCGCGCTCATCCACAAAGCCAACCGCAAGCCGAAGTTTGCTGTTCGTGGCTACACCCGCTGCCAGCGGTGCGGCCGTCCCCGGTCCGTTTACCGCAAGTTCGGACTGTGCCGTATCTGCCTGCGTGAGATGGCCCTTGCCGGCCAACTCCCCGGTGTCACGAAGAGCAGCTGGTAAACGACTACGTCGCAGGTCCGAACAGGAAACCGCGGCGAGGAAGGGCTGAGGCCCGATGACAATGACAGACCCCATCGCAGACATGCTCACGCGTCTGCGTAACGCCAACTCGGCGTACCACGAGGCGGTGTCGATCCCGTACTCGAAGATCAAGGTGGCCATCGCCGAGATCCTCAAGTCCGAGGGTTACATCGCAGACTGGGCAGAGGAAGACGCCGCCGTCGGCAAGAACCTCGTGCTCACGCTCAAGTACGGCCCGCACCGCGAGCGCTCGCTCGCCGGAGTGCGTCGGGTGTCCAAGCCCGGCCTACGGGTGTACGCCAAGTCGACCAACCTGCCGCGCGTGCTCGGCGGGCTGGGCGTGGCGATCTTGTCCACCTCCTCCGGTCTGTTGACCGACCGCGAGGCCGACAACAAGGGTGTAGGCGGGGAAGTCCTCGCTTACGTCTGGTGACACGGGAACGGAAAGGAGTCGACCATGTCTCGAATCGGTAAGGTCCCCGTCCCGGTCCCCGCAGGTGTTGACGTCACGATCGACGGCTCACTTGTCACCGTCAAGGGCCCCAAGGGCACGCTCAACCACACCGTCGCGGAGCCACTCACGGTCAGCCGCGACGAGGACGGCGCGCTGGTTGTCAACCGCCCCGATGAGGAGCGGGAGACCCGCTCGCTGCACGGGCTCACCCGCTCGCTGCTGGCGAATCTCGTGACCGGGGTGAGCGACGGCTTCGAGAAGAAGCTGGAGATCGTCGGTACGGGATACCGCGCGGTCGCCAAGGGATCCGACGTCGAGCTCTCGGTGGGCTTCTCCCACCCGGTTCTCGTCACGGCACCCGAGGGGATCACCCTCACGCTCGAGGGCCCCACCAAGCTCACGGTGGCGGGCATCGACAAGCAGCGTGTCGGAGAGACCGCAGCAACCATTCGCAAGATTCGGCCGCCGGAGCCCTACAAGGGCAAGGGCGTGCGCTACGCGGGCGAGCAGGTCCGTCGCAAGGCTGGAAAGGCAGGTAAGTGACCATGGCTGTGTCGCTTCGCACCAAGGGCAAGGGAAAGACCGCTGCCCGCAACCGCCGCCACCTGCGCGTCCGCAAGAAGATCACGGGCACCGCAGAGCGTCCGCGGCTCGTTGTCACCCGCTCGGCCCGCCACATGGTGGCCCAGCTCGTCGACGACACCAAGGGCGTCACGCTGGCCTCGGCTTCCACGCTGGAAGCCGACTTGCGCAGCGCCGAGGGCGCCAAGGTCGACAAGGCGCGCCGCGTGGGCGAGCTCATCGCCCAGCGCGCCAGCGCCGCCGGTATCACCAGCGCGGTGTTCGACCGGGCGGGCAACAAGTACCACGGCCGTGTCGCGGCCGTCGCAGACGGCGCGCGTGAAGGCGGGCTCAGCCTGTGATCAGCGTCAACGTACGAGAGCAAAGGAACATCTGATGGCTGCACCGCAGCGAAGCAGGACGGGTGCGTCCGGCGGCAGCGCCGGCGGCCGTCGGGGTGATGGACGCCGCGGAGGCGATGACCGCAACCAGTTCATCGAACGCGTCGTCACGATCAACCGAGTCTCGAAGGTCGTAAAGGGCGGCCGGCGCTTCAGCTTCACCGCCCTGGTCGTCGTCGGCGACGGCGATGGCACGGTCGGCGTGGGCTACGGCAAGGCGAAGGAAGTCCCCGCGGCAATCGCCAAGGGCGTTGAGGAGGCGAAGAAGAACTTCTTCCGCGTTCCCCGCATCCAGAACACCATTCCCCACGAAGTCACGGGGGAGGCGGCCGCTGGTGTCGTCTTCCTCCGCCCCGCGGCCCCCGGTACCGGCGTGATCGCCGGTGGTCCGGTGCGCGCTGTGCTCGACTGCGCTGGGATCCACGACGTGCTGACGAAGTCGCTGGGCTCGGAGAATGCGATCAACATCGTCCAGGCAACCGCGCAGGCGCTGCGCAGCCTGGAGGAGCCCGAGGCGGTGGCGGCTCGCCGCGGCCTGCCCGTGGAGCGCGTCGCTCCCGCGGTCATGCTGCGTAACCGCGCCGAGCACGACGCTCGCCTGCGTGCCGAGAAGCAGGAAGAGGCCGCTAGTGGGAAGGGTGGCGCCTGATGAGCACCATCAAAGTCACCCAGACCGGCTCGGCCATCGGTGCCAACGAAAAGCAGCGGGAGACGCTGCGCAGCCTCGGGCTGGGACGTATCGGTCGCTCGGCTGAGCGCACGGACGGCCCGCAGGTCCGAGGAATGATCGCGGCGGTGGCTCACCTCGTCACCGTCGAGGAGGCCAAGTAACGATGTCAGATTCCACGACTTCCGCCGAGAAGGACGAGGCGCGCCACCTGCGGGTGCACGACCTGCGTCCGGCTCCCGGCGCCAAGAAGCGCAAGTTGCGGGTCGCACGCGGTGACGGCGGCAAGCGCGGCAAGACCGCGGGCCGTGGCACGAAGGGCACGAAGGCCCGCGGCACGGTTCCCGTCGGTTTCGAAGGCGGCCAGATGCCGCTGCAGATGCGGCTGCCCAAGCTGCGCGGTTTCAAGAACCCGGCCAAGGTGTACTTCCAGGTCGTCAACCTCGACCGGCTGTCCACGCTGTTCCCCGACGGGGGCACCGTGGGTGTCGCGGACCTGGTGAACAAGGGCGCAGTGCGCCCGGGCCACCCCGTCAAGGTGCTCGGCGCCGGAGAGGTGTCGGTCAAGCTCGACCTCACCGTCGACGCCTGGTCGACCTCGGCGCAGCAGAAGATCGAAGCCGCGGGTGGGTCTGTAACCCAGCGGTGACACCGACTGACGGGCGACCCCACCGGGTCGCCCGTCAGCGTGTCGGCTCACATAGGTGCGCCCGCCAGACACCACGCGTAGCAGCTACCGCCGATGAGGGCGGCTAGGGTACTCCGTGGGCCTTCACGGCCGGGTCCCAAGTAGCAGGAGGAAGATTGCTCAGCGCATTCGCTCAGGCATTCCGCACGCCGGATCTGCGGCGCAAGCTGGTGTTCACTCTGGTGATCATGGCGATCTTCCGCCTCGGCTCGCTGACCCCCACCCCCGGGGTGTCCTACCCCAACGTGCAACAGTGCATGGACTTGCTCGGCGGCTCCAACGACCTGCTGGGCATCATCAACCTCTTCAGCGGGGGCGCGCTCCTGCAGCTGTCGGTGTTCGCGTTGGGGATCATGCCCTACATCACCGCCAGCATCATCGTTCAGCTGCTGCGGGCGGTCATTCCGCACTTCGAGGCCCTCCAGAAGGAAGGCCAGCAGGGGCAGGCCAAGCTCACCCAATACACCCGCTACCTGACGATCTTCCTCGCCATCCTGCAGTCGACGACGATGATCACGATGGCGCGGTCGGGCAACCTCCTGCCCGGGTGCAACGTGCCGCTCATTCCCAACGACACGGTCGTCACGATCGTCATCATGATCATCACGATGACGGCGGGCACCGGCCTGGTCATGTGGCTCGGCGAGCTCATCACCGAGCGCGGCGTCGGCAACGGCATGTCGCTGCTCATCTTCACCTCGATCGCCTCCGGGTTCCCCGGCGCGATCGGCTCGGTCGCGGGCGGCGCCGGCGGCATCGGCAACCTCACGATCGTCATCGGTCTGCTGCTACTCATCACGCTTGTCGTCGTCTTCGTCGAGCAGTCCCAGCGCCGCATCCCCGTGCAGTACGCGAAGCGCATGGTGGGGCGCCGCATGTACGGCGGGTCGAGCACCTACATCCCCATCAAGATCAACATGGCCGGCGTCATCCCGGTGATTTTCGCGTCCTCGCTGCTCGCGCTGCCGGGGATGCTCACCCAGTTTGGGGACGCCACGGCGCCGTGGGCGGTCTGGATCAACGAGAACCTCGTGTCGCCCAGCGCGCCGCTGTACATGGCGATCTACTTCCTTCTCACGGTGTTCTTCGTGTTCTTCTACACCTCGATCACCTTCAACCCGGAGGACGTGGCCGACAACATGAAGCGCTACGGCGGCTTCATCCCGGGCATTCGCGCAGGGCGGCCCACGGCGGACTACCTCTCCTACGTCACCAACCGCATCACGAGCGCCGGCGCGCTGTACCTCGGGCTCGTGGCGCTGGTCCCGGTGGTCATCTTCTCGTTGCTCACGCTGCCCGACGAGATCGGCTTCGCCCTGGGCGGTACCTCCATCCTCATTGTTGTGGGCGTCGGGTTGCAGACGGTCAAGGAGATCGACTCCCAGCTCCAGCAGCGACACTACGAAGGGTTCTTGCGATGAGCGTGCGTCTCATACTTCTCGGCGCCCCCGGCGCGGGTAAAGGCACCCAGGCAGAGCGGCTGAGTAAGGAGCTCGGGGTTCCCGCCATTTCCACGGGCGACATCTTCCGCAAGAACGTCGCGGAACGCACCGAGCTCGGTCAGCGTGCCCAGCGCTACATGGACGCCGGGGAGTACGTGCCCGACGAGGTCACCAACGACATGGTGGCCGACCGCCTGCGCCAGCCAGACGCCGCCGAAGGCTTCCTGCTCGACGGATACCCGCGCACGATCGAACAGGTGCGGGCACTCGATGAGATGCTCGCGGCCGAGGGGCACTCCCTCGACGTCGTTGTGGAGCTGACCGTCGACACGGAGGCCGTCGTGCAGCGCCTGCTGGGCCGGGCGGCCGAGCAGGGCCGCAGCGACGACACCGACGTCGTCATCCGCCGCCGCCTTGAGGTGTATGAGGATCAGACGGCGCCGCTGGCCCAGGGCTACGCCGAGCGCGGCCTGCTCGTGCAGGTCGACGGCATGGGCGAGGTGGCCGAGGTGACCCAGCGGCTCGTGGACGCGCTGAGTCCCTGGAAGCCCTGACGTGGCCCGGGGCGTCGAGTACAAGTCGCTCGATGACATCCGCGCGATGCGCCGGGCTGGTCTGGTCGTCGCCGAGGTCCACCAGGCATTACGCGCAGCGGCTAAGCCGGGCGTGACGACCGCGGAGCTTGACGACATCTCGGCCGCGACGATCGCCGACGCGGGGGCGACGTCAAATTTCTACGGCTACCACGGCTTCCCGGCCACCGTGTGCATCTCGGTCAACGAGGAGATCGTCCACGGCATCCCCGGGCCCCGGGTGCTTGAGCCGGGGGACGTCGTCTCCTTCGACTGCGGCGCGGTCGTCGATGGCTGGCACGGCGATGCCGCGTTCACCGTGGTGCTCGGTGAGGAATCCGACGTCGATCCAGGCGACCTCGCCCTGTCGCGAGTTACCGAAGAAGCCATGTGGGATGCCATCGCCGCGTTGGCCACGGGGCGCAAGCTCGACGTCGTGGGTGCGGCGGTCGAAGACGCCGTTGCCCGAGCCGAGGCAGCCGGGGAAGGCCCCTACGGCATCATCGAGGACTACGTGGGCCACGGCATCGGCAGCGAGATGCACCAGCCGCCCGATGTGCTCAACTATCGGACGTCGCAGCGGGCGATGAAGCTGCGCCCGGGGCTGTGCCTCGCGGTCGAACCCATGATCACTCGTGGCGGGATCACCAGCCACACGCTGGCAGATGAATGGACCGTGGTCACCGACGACGGTTCGCGCGCGGCGCATTGGGAACACACCGTCGCGATCACCGATTCGGGGATTAGCGTATTGACGGCCCCCGATGGTGGTGCCGCCGAGTTGGGGCGTCGCGGAGTAGATATCACGAAACTCTGACGAAAGTCATTGCTTTCTGTCAGAATGCTGCTATGAAATCGCGGGCGCGGCGGATAGTGGGGATTTTGCCGCGCCTAACTAGGAGCGTGCACGTCTCGCACCGGGTCGTGCAATCACTGAGGCAGCGCGCTCCGATGACCGTGCTGCGCGGGCCGCGCGGCTTCGGCAAGACCACCAGCATTGTTCACGTGCTCAGCGAGCACGGCGATCCCGTTGATCTTGCCTATCTCACCCTCGACGCCACGGCCCGATTTGCCGAGAGCTTCTGGCGGCAATTGGCCACCCTGCTCCACCAGCTGCGGGAGCAGCCCAGGCAAAGCCACGCCGATCCCATTCCGCCCGAGTCTGACGTGCGCGAGCACTGCGTGGCATTGCTGCGAACATGGGACGAGCCGCTTCTCATCGTCATCGACAACTTCCACGAGGCGGGCTTGCGGGACGGCGCGGAATCGATCGACCACGAACTCATCGAGGCGCTGCGAGTCAACCCTGCCCTGGAGATGGTCGTGGCCACCCGGTCGCTGCGGACGTTGGAGACGACCGGCTCGCTGTCGCTGGATATGCAGATTCTGCGCCCGCAGGATCTGGCGCTGACCATCGAGGACGTCCAGCATCTCGCGACGAAGCGCGGGTTGGAGGTCAGCATCGACCAGGCCGCCCAGTTACGGGCGGAACTCGGGGGCTGGCCCGCGGCGATCCGCGGCTGCCTCGACGCCGCCAGCGTCGCGGGCGCGGACGCGGTGGTCGACTCGATGCTCGTGGATGGCTACCTCACCGCGATGCTCGATGACATCCGCTCCGAGGCGCTCAAGGAGTTCCTGCTGCGCACGGCCGTGCCCGATGAGATTTCGGAGCCGGTGATCAGCGCGATCGCGCCCGGCGAGGGCGCCTTGTCGCACCTGCGGAGCCTCATCATGGGTGGGCTGGTGCACGAGCGTATGACGCCCGGCGGCCTGCGCTACGCCTATGCCCCGGCGATCCGGGAGTCGATCCTGCGTTATGTGCACCGGACGCGACCGGAGCTCGAGCGCGAAGTGCATCGCTCGCTCATGCCGCTGGCGGCCTCCGAAGAGGGGCCCATCGGTGTTTTGCGCCACGCGGTTGCCGCGCAGGAATGGGAAGCCGCCCTCGAGGTCCTGCGTGAGGAATGGACGGTGCTCGTCTCGCGGCACCGGTGGTCGCTGGAGGAATTGGGCAAGAGCTTCCCCCGCCACCTCCTCGCCGAGAAGGTGCGGCTGCAGTACCTCACCCAGGGAATGACCGCCAAGTCTTCTCGGGGTGACAGGGTCACGTGGAGTTCAGCCCATCCTGCGTTTCTCGACATGGCGATGGCACTGCGCGCCCAGGACCGGCCCACCGACGAGGATCCGGTGATCATCGGCTTTCAGGCCGCGGTGGCCGCCGTCCTCAGCGGCGACAACGAGCTGGCCATCGCCGAGTTCGGGAAGATCCGTGAAAAGGGATTGGCCACCGATGACGTCGGGGCGCAGTTGCTCGGAAGCGTCGGCCTGGTCATGGGCAAGGCCATTCACGGTGAGGCGCGCGAGGCGCGCGCGCTGGTGCGCAGCGACGAGCTCGCCACCCTGGCGGGAAACTTCCCGCAGGAGGGCCTGCGCGATCTGGCGCAGGTCGGGTTGAGCATCGCCTACGCGTTGGCGAGTGTCGACTCGGTGAGCGAAGACATGGGCGAGGCGGTGAGCCGCATCGTGGAGCCCGCGCGGCGCGACGAGCTATGGGGCCTGGCCGTCGCGGTGCGCGCCATGCACGCGAGCATCGTGGGCGACACGACGATGCGGGCCCACCACGGGGGTGCGATTCGCAACGCGTTGCGCCACCTCGACGCCGACGGCGTCACCGCCACTACCTTGGGAACTGTTCTCGCGGAGCTGCAGATCAAGGCGGGTTTCTCCGGTGCCGCCGAGCAGGTGCTCTTTCGTCATCCGCCCTCGGGGGTCCGGGACGGCATGCTCGCGCTGCTCCTCGCCCATTCCGGCCAGATGTCGGAGGCGCTGCGGGTCGCGGAGACGGTCTTGGCCACGAGCGGCATCACGGTTCGCAACGTGGTCATGTGTGGGCTGGTGAGCAGCTGGGCCCTGCACAGCCAAGGCCACCACGCCGCGGCGGCGCGGTCATTCGACAACGCCATGTACGCGGCGCAGGAAAGCGGACAGCGCCGCCCCTTCCATTTCCTCCCCGTCAACGTGCTGCGGGCAGTGGGCAGCGGCCACGGCCTGCAGGAGCTGCGGCCGGATCTCGTGCCCGCCGGGCGCTCGGAGCAGCGCGCCGTTCACGATTTCGCCGGGCTCGCGCTGCTCAGCGATCGGGAGCGGGAAGTCCTCGCCGCGCTGCGGGATCACGCCGGCCCCACGGGCATCAGCGAGGCGCTCGGAATCTCGGTCAACACCGTGAAGACCCATCTGAGAAACGTCTACCACAAGCTCGATGCCTCGAGTCGGGAGGAAGCGCTGTGGCTCACTGACGGCGCTCAGCGCTCGACTTCTATATGACCGTCACGAGGCGCCACGGTCGGATCCCACGGGTGCCGGCGGCGTTCATCATGACGGAGTCGGCTGTGCGGGCGGCCGTTCGGCCACCCGGACTCGTGGTACTGCGTGCCGCCCGCGGATTCGGAAAGACAGCCACCCTCGCCTCCTGGTTGCGCAGCGACCGGTTCGCCGGCTACGACTCCATCTGGGTGCCGCTGTCGGCTCCGACCGAGCCGGGGGAGCTGTGGCAAGCGATTCGAGAGGGATTGTCAGCGCTTCACGGTGACGTGCGTGGCGAGCAATCCACGATGACGGCGATCCGGCGCATGCTCGACGCTCGCAGCCGCCGGCTGGCGCTCGTCCTCGACGGTTTGCACTTCGTCGGCCACGGCGACCACGGGACGATGACGGTCGTGGACGACGCGCTCGTCGAGCTCGTCCACGACTTTCCGCTGCTGCATCTCTTCGTGGCTTCGCGCTCCGAGCGGCCCATCGAGGTATTGGGGCGCGCGAGCGTCGACGCCCTCATCCTGCGCCGTTCCGAGCTGGCCCTGGGGGAGCGGGAGGTACTCGCGCTTGCCCGCGAACTGGGCCGGGACCTCACGCCCGCGCAGACCGCTGAGCTCACCTCGGAGCTGCTCGGCTGGCCGGCTATCGTGCGGGCGGTGCTGCTTGACCGAGGTGCGCTCGGGAGCGACGCGTGGCACGACGTCAGCGTGCGTGTTGCCACCCACTTCGGTCGGGCGCTCTTCGCCGCCTCTGATACGGCTGCGCTCTTGCCCGTCATTGGGGCCGTCGCGATCGCAGGCGGGCTGAGCGAGGAGGAGTTGACGAGCCTGGAGGGCGGGGAGCGCCTCGCGAGGCATCTGCCGCAGCTCGCCGCCATCGGATTCGTTGACGACAGAGGTAGGTACCGAGCCCCTGGGGTGCTTCAGCGCGCCATCACCCAACTGGTGCGCGAGGACTATCCGAATCTCTTTCAGCAGCTCAATTCGATGCTCGCCCGCCTCCGCCATGTGCAACGCCGCCACGAGGAGGCGCTGCAGCGCGCAGTAGAAGCTCATGAGTGGCAGCTCGCCGCGAGCATCGCCGACGAGGCGTGGACGGCGTTGCTCAATGACGGCTCCCCAGCTCTGCGTCACCTGGTCGAACATCTGCCGCCGGAGCTCGTGGCGAAGTACCCAACGCTCGTCATGTGCCGCGATGTCATCCATGCCCCGTACATCGACCAGCGCACGCGAGCGGCGATCCGCAGTGGTGTGCTGCGCTTGGAGGGACACGGGGCCGTGCAGCCCGCGACGCTGACGGAGAAGCTCGTCGGCCTTCAGCGACTCGACCATCCCAACGGCTGGCGCATCCTGGAGTGGAACGAACTTCCTGCCGCTACGCAGGCGGCGTTGCCCGGCTATCTGCTCGAGTGGGGCGCGTCGCTCCTGCGCGACGGGGTTGTGGCGCGCGCGGTCTACGTGTTCGCGCTGGCCCGTGCCCGTGCTGAGCGAAGTGGTAATCAGCGCGAGGCAGTGGAAGCCGCGGCGCTCATCGCGGCGGCCGTGGGGCGGCTGGGGCACCTCAACACGGCGGAGAAGTGGCTCCGGCGTGCCCGGGAGGGGGGCGAGGAGGGCAGCGCTGTCGCCCATGCGGCGATGGACGTGGCGGCGCGCCACACCCAGCTGCTCCGGTTATCCCCAGCCAGCCCGCTTCCCCAGGGCAGCGCCGCCACCGTCGAGGACGCCACACTCCTGACACTCCAGGAACTGGCCCACGTTGACGACATTCACTATGGCCTCGTCCGACACGGCCGCATGGGGCTGGATTCCGAAGCGCGACTGTCGGCGACATCTTCCCCTCTGACGGCGGCGGTTGCGCAGGAGCTGAAGATCGATGCGTTCATAGTCTCGGGCCGGTTGGACAGGGCCGAAGAGATCCTGGCGGACCTATCTGAGCCGCTTACGGTGCAGCGGGCCCGCTTCGCCTTCTATAGCGGCGCGCCCGATGAAACGCTGCGTCTTCTTGGTGGAGAGCACAATGATGCTTCGGTATTTCCGCTCCGCGGGCTCGAAATATGGTTGCTTCAGGCGTGCGCGGCGCTGCGCACCAACCAGCTGGAACTCGCTCGCGACTATCTCGGCGCGGCGCTAGCGCTGGCGGAGGACACCGGGAATCTGCTGCCGTTTCTCTTCGTCCCGCGGGGCGATCTGCTCGAAATCGCCGACGGCGATTCCTACGCCCAAGATTTCATCAACCAGCCCGCCCTACGGAATCGGGAGACGCGGTTCATCGAGCCACTGCATACCGTGACGCTCACGACGGCGGAACGTCGAGTGCTCTCCCAGCTTGCCCGTGACATCCCGTTGATCCAGGTCGGGCGTGCCCTCTTCATCGCCGAATCGACCGTCAAGACCCATGTGCGCAGCATTTACCGCAAGTTCGGGGTGACAACGCGGTCGGAGGCTCTCGCTCGCGGGCGGGCTCTGCTTCTCATCGATTAGCGCGTGAACTCCCTCGCAGGTGACCCTGAGGGTGAGGCCTGAATCACCCTGAACAACTGATGAATCACCTTTGCCCTCACCTTCATCTGTCGATGAGGTCATCCCCCGATCATCCTTAACGACCCCCTTGTGGCCGGTGCCCCGGTGGTGAGCTAAAGCCCTCGCCGATCACAAGGAGTACCGCCGTGCGACACGTAGCGCCTGCACCTCGAAACGCTCGGATGTCCCGCCGGGCCTCACGGGCCGCAGTCACCGGGTTCCTGAGCCTCATCCTCCTCATGGGAGGGACTTCGTCGATGGCGGCCCCCGATGGAGGGGATGCGTCGTCCGAGCCCGCGGAGAGCGAACTCTTCGAGCTCCTCCAGGATACGGCTGCCGACGTAGACGTCGATGCCGACGCGGACGACGCGGTCACCGATGAGGACGACCCTGGCGCCGGCATCGAAGCCGAAGACGCCGAGCCCTCAGCCGACGACGCCGAAGCGCGAACCGACGAAGCCGGCTCCGATGAGTCTTCAGACGATGCCACCGAGGAGGGCGCCACCGAAGACGACGGCGACGCCTCGGAGGCAGATGCCCCCGATGCCCCAGAACCGGCGACATCAGAGACCCCCGCAGACGACGCAGCGGATTCCTCCGATTTCGCGACCTTGCAGAACAATGACGACCCAGGCTTCGAGATTCAGCAAATTCCCGCAAACCACACGACGATCCGAATCGAAACTGGCGGCGCGCGGGCAGGACCAAATTCCGTCAACGGTGCCGGAGAGGGGCTGGTCTTTTATTTACACGATCGACCACGCAACTCTCCGCCGTCGGCAGATGCTACCTCTGATCTAATCTGCACCACTGGCGAAGATGGCGCATGCGAAATCGTCGTACCAAACCAAACAGGTGGGAATATATTAAATCCTGCGGGCTATTGGATCACCATGTCGACTCAGGACACTGCGGAATGGCAGCGTATTAGACAGTTAGGGGTGGGTGTTTATACCGGCCCTAAGGACGACCAGCCTTACCGGTTCCACACGGGAAGAGTGAGCGGGCAGTCCACCACCCATACTGTGACGGCAGATTCTTGGGTCGACAACACTCACGCCGGAATGGGCTGGATGGTGCGGGCGACGAACCCGCCG
Source organism: Actinomycetaceae bacterium (assembly GCA_035303045.1). Taxonomy (GTDB): domain Bacteria; phylum Actinomycetota; class Actinomycetes; order Actinomycetales; family Actinomycetaceae; genus DATGSB01. The sequence continues at coordinate 12,534 of DATGSB010000087.1, forward strand.
TTGCCGCCGACCTGCGGATTGAACACCGCAGTAGTAATCGACAGGTCGACCTCCATCGACGCTGGCGAGATGAACACTCTCAAGGGCGCAGCTAAGGCGTTCGTCGGAGAAGGAGGCTTAGGCGGAACGCCGTCGGTTGTATCCCTATTCAGTTTCGGTACGAGTGCGGAGGTGCTCGGCCTTGACATTTCCCTCGTTAATCAAGCAGGGATTAATCAGGCAAGCAGCCTTATCGACAGCATCCCCGTGGCTCCGGCTAGCTCCCCTCAGTACACCAACTGGGACCAGGCGCTGCGCACAGTGGCGAACAATGGTCCATTCGACCTCGTGATCTTCGTGACCGACGGTGACCCGACCACTTTTGGGAATGGGGGGACCTTTAGTTCGAACGTGACATTCCAAGCTCTTGAGCACGCGGTAGCTTCTGCCAACCAAGTGAAAGCGCAGACCGGCCCCGCCGGAGGTCACACCCGCATCATCGGGCTCGGCATTGCGATGACCAGCAACTCGTACCTCAACCTTCAGGCCCTTACCGGTCCCAACGGCGGAAATTACGGTGATCCGACGGCCGACGCGGACTTCTACCTGGTTGACGAATTCGAGGAGCTCGAAGGCCGCCTGGCACAACTCGCAACAGATGCCTGCGCAGGCACGCTCACGGTGAGTAAAGAAATCGTCGATGCCCAAGGCACTGTGATCGACGCAGACCCCGCTGGCTGGGAATTCACCGCGACGACCGATGAGGAAGTCCTGGTGGTCAACGGCGGCACTGCGAGCTCGCACAGCCTCACCACGCCGGATGACTCCGGCGCGGTCAACTTCGGCATCGACTTCTCCGACGATCAAAACCCGGTCGACGTCACCGTTGCTGAAACACAACAGTCGGGCTTCGAGCTCGTACCCCGCAGTGATGGCAGCCATGCACGTTGCACGGTGCCGACAGGCGACGGGCCCAGAGAGGTCGACGTCACCAATGTTGGCTCGCTCGGCTTCACAGTCGAGGTGGGCTGGCAAGACATCGTCACGTGCGTCGTGCAGAACCGCGCGACCCCGTCCGACGTCACGGTCGAGAAGAAGTGGGTCATTGACGGCGACAATCCGATTCCGCACGCCGACCGGCCCGACGGCTGGAACGCCCAACTCACCCTGACCGGGCCAGGAACGACGGGCGCCACCGACCAGGACTGGGGCACGGCTCGCACCGGCTACAACGCGGGCGACACCGTCACGATCAGCGAATCCACCAGCGGCCTGCCGCCCGGGTGCACGGTGGACCAAGCCAAGGTGACAAATGCGAACGG
>DATGSB010000088.1:0-2678 GCA_035303045.1 Actinomycetaceae bacterium
AGCGGGACGATCGTCAGCAGGGAGCCGGTGATGACGAGGTTGAAGATCGCCTCGCCACCGGCGGTGGCCGCCTGGGCGTTCCACGCGTTGAGCCCGATGGTCAGCGGGTACCAGTCGGGATCCTTGAGCATGATGAGCGGCAGGAAGTAGTTGTTCCAGGTCGCTACCGTGGTGAACAGCACCACCGTGACGATCCCCGGCGCGAGCAGCCGCAGGCTGATGGCGAAGAAGGTGCGCCACTCCCCTGCCCCGTCCACCCGGGCGGCCTCGAGCAGCTCGGTAGGGATGGCCTCGGCCGCGAACGTCCACATGAGGTACAGCCCGAACGGGGAGATGAGCGAGGGGATGATCACCGCCCATGGGGTGTTGGTCAGTCCCATCCGGCTGAACATGAGGAAGGTAGGAACGGCGAGGGCGGTGCCGGGCACCGCGATCGCGCCGATGACCACGGCGAAGACGCCACGTTTGCCCGGGAAGTCAAACTTCGCCAGCGCGTAGCCGCCGATGATCGCCAGGCAGGTCGCACCACCGGCGCCGAGGACGACGTACATCACCGTGTTGGCGAACCACCGCAGGAAGATGCCGTCGTTGTAGGTGAGCGTGGCGACGATGTTGTCCCACAGCGCGAAGTCACCGGCGAACCACAGCCCGAAGGAGCTGAACAGGTCCCCCTGGGTCTTGGTCGCGTTGATGAACAACCACACGAGGGGCACCAGGCTGTAGACGAGCACGATGCAGGTGACGGCGGTGAGCACGGCGCTGCGGCGCGGGCGCTCGACCGATCCCCGCCGCGGCCGCATCGTTACCAGGCGGCGACGACGGGCGGCCGGGCCGGCGTGGTTGAGGTTGACAGCCATGGCTCATGCCTCCTGGCGCATGCCGCGCAGCTGGACGGCGTAGGCGATGACCATGGTGATCAGGCCCATGATGATCGCGACGGTCGCGGCGTAGTTGTACTGCTGTCCGGAGAAGGACAGGTTGTAGGCGTACAGGTTGGGGGTGAAGTACGTGGTGATGGCGTTGGGCGCCAGGCTCTGCAACACGCTGGGTTCGTTGAAGAGCTGGAAGCTGCCGATGATCGAGAAGATCGTGGCGATGACGAGCGCCCCGCGGATCGCGGGCAGCTTGATCGACCACACGATCCGCCACTGCCCTGCGCCGTCGATCTCCGCCGCCTCGTACAGCGAGTGGGGGATGACACGCAGTGCCGAGTAGAAGATGAGCATGTTGTAGCCCACGAACTCCCACGTGACGATGTTCCCGATCGCTACGAGGACGAGGTCCGGTGACAGCGGGCTCGGTACCGAAGTGCCCAGGAGGTCGTTGATGTTGCCGATGAGGCCGAAGCGGGTGCCGTACATGAAGCCCCACATGAGGGCGGCGACGACGGCCGGTACCGCGTAGGGCAGGAAGATCGAGATCCGGAAGAAGTTCGAGCCGAACAGCCGGGCACTGTCCACCGCCATCGCGACGAACAGCGCGATCCCGAGCATGATCGGCACCTGGATGAGCAGGAAGATGCTCACCCGGCCCAACGCCGCCCAGAACTGCGGGTCGTTGAGCGCCCGGCTGTAGTTCTCCAGGCCGACGAAGACCGAGCCTCCTACGAGCTGGTCCCGGAACAGGCTGATGACCACCGAGTAGATGATCGGCGCAAGGAACACCAGCGCGAAGACGACCATGAACGGACCCATGAACGTCCAGGGCCGCCAGGAGCGCTTCTCCTTACGGGTCACGGGTATGGCAGCCGCGGGTGCCGCTGCGGTCGTCGCCATGTCCACTCCTTCGTGCGGCCAGCGCGTGTCCGGCCTGTCCGACATGGAATGTTTACGTAAACATCCCTACCAACTACTCTGTCATTACCGAACAGAACCTGTCAATGTGCATCAGCCTCACCCGCTTTTTGGCGGTGATGGACGGCGACGGGCAGCCTAGGGACGAGGACATGACACCCAACACACATGCACCTGGCACCGCCGCGCCAGCAGCCGACGCGGCCGCGCGCCCTCTGCCGACGAAGCGGCGACGCAACGCCCCGTCCATCGGGGACGTCGCGGCCGTCGCCGGGGTCTCCGCGCAAACGGTGTCGCGCGTGTCGACGGGATACCCGGGTGTGCGACCGGAGACCCGGGAACGGGTCCTCAGCGCGATGGAGTCCGTCGGTTACGTCCCGAACTCCGCGGCACGTGCGCTTAAGCAAGGGGCGTTCCGCACTATCGGCGTTATTGCCCATCAGCTCGCGCGCATCGGTGAGTCCAGCACCGTCGACGCTGTCGTCGAAGCCGCCCGCCAGAAGGGCTACGGTGTCACCCTCGTCGATGTGCGTGCCCCCACGGCGGAGAACGTAAGCGAGGCCGTCGCGAGCCTAGCGGACATGGCGATCGACGGGCTCATCATCATCCGCGCCGAGGTCGGCACCCCGGAGGAGCTGAGCCTGCCGCCGCAGATCCCGGTGGTGGTCTCCGACTCGCACTTCGCCGGTCACCACCCTGCGGTCGCGACCGATCAGGCTTCCGGCGCTCGGATGGTCGTCGAGCACCTCTTGGGGCTGGGCCATGACACGGTAAGCCACCTGTCCGGCCCCACCGACTCACTACCTGCCGTCGAGCGTGAGTCGGCCTGGCGCCGTGCCCTCCAGGCCGCTGGCCGTGCGGTCCCGCAGCCCTACCGCGGCACTT
>DATGSB010000089.1:0-2529 GCA_035303045.1 Actinomycetaceae bacterium
TGGTCGGCAATGTCGCCCTCGACGAGAAACCGCACCGCGGCGGCGATCGTCGCCGGGTCGACGCCGTAGAGCTGCACGCTGCGGACGTGTTCCAGCGGGTCGGCGCGCACCATGCGCAGCGTTTCCGGGTGGCGCTCCACCAACGCTCGCGACGTGACCATCTCGGTGACGTAGAGGCCCGCGGGGGCGTACGTGCCGCCATGGGCGGCCTCGTCGATGCCCGCGATGCCGGCGGCCCGGGCGCCGGCGAGGCCGGATTCGCGGCACAGCCGGCGGAAGGGCGGGTTGGTCACGCCGGCCATGGGTGCCAAGACGACGGGGCTCGCCAATCGCAGCGCCCCGATGTGCAGCGCGGTCACGACCTCACCACCTTCCCGAGCTTGGCTCCACGGCCCGCTGGCGCTACGCGCCGCGCAACCCGTCGGCCAGGTAGTCGCGCACCCTGTCGAGCGAGATACGCTCCTGGGCCATGGAATCGCGGTCGCGCACGGTGACGGCCTGGTCATCGAGGCTGTCGAAGTCGACCGTAATGCAGTAAGGCGTGCCGATCTCATCCTGGCGGCGGTAGCGGCGGCCCACCGCGCCCGCGTCGTCAAATTCGACGTTCCATTCCTTGCGCAGCTGCGCGGCCAGGTCGCGCGCCACCGGCGACAGCCGCTCGTTGCGCGACAGCGGCAGCACGGCGGCCTTGACGGGGGCGAGGCGCGGGTCGAGCCGCAGCACGGTGCGCTTGTCGACCCCGCCCTTGGTGTTGGGGGCCTCGTCCTCGACGTAGGCGTCGACGAGGAAAGCCATGAGGGAGCGGGTAAGGCCGGCGGAGGGTTCGATGACGTAGGGCACCCAACGTTCGTTCTTCGCCTGGTCGAAGTAGGACAGGTCCTGCCCAGAGTGCTCCGAGTGGGTCGACAGGTCGAAGTCGGTGCGGTTGGCGACTCCCTCGAGCTCACCCCAGTCGCTGGCGGCAAAGCCGAAGCGGTATTCGAGGTCGACCGTGCGCTTGGCGTAGTGGGACAGCTCGTCGGCGCTGTGCTCGCGGTGGCGCAAGTTGTCCGGGGAGATGCCGAGGTCGGTGTACCACTCGGTGCGCTGGTTGATCCAGTACTCGTGCCATTCCTCGTCGGTGCCGGGCTCGACGAAGAATTGCAGTTCCATCTGCTCGAACTCGCGCGTGCGGAAGATGAAGTTTCCCGGGGTTATCTCGTTGCGGAACGACTTGCCCACCTGCCCGATGCCGAACGGTGGCTTCTTGCGGGCGGACGCCATGACGTTGGCGAAGTTGACGAAGATGCCCTGCGCGGTTTCCGGGCGCAGGTAGTGCAGCCCCGATTCATCCTCGACCGGGCCGAGGTAAGTGCGCAGCATCATGTTGAAGTCACGCGGCTCGGTCCACTGCCCGCGGGTGCCGCACGAGGGGCAGGCGACTTCCTCCAGCCCTCCCTCGGGCGCGCGGCCCTTCTTCTCCTCGAACTCCTCGAGCATGTGGTCGGCGCGGAAGCGGCGATGGCAGTTGCGGCATTCGGTCAGGGGGTCGGTGAACACCCCGACGTGGCCGGAGGCGACCCACACCTGTCGCGGCAAGATGATCGCGGAGTCGAGTCCGACGACGTCGTCGCGGCCCTGGACCATCGTGCGCCACCACTGACGCTTGATGTTCTCCTTGAGCTCCACCCCCAGCGGGCCGTAGTCCCACGCCGAACGCGTACCGCCGTAGATCTCCCCGGAGGGGAAGACGAAGCCTCGCCGCTTCGCGAGGTTGGTGACGGCGTCCAGTCGGGAGGGCGCTTTGGCCACGGTGATCACTCCAGTCTTAGCGGGTACTCACCCCTGGGTGAGGTGAGCCCACACAACGTACCGCCTCGGCTCAGCCCCCTCCCAGCCGGGTGGACGGGGTTATCCGTCACAGTTGAGGCCCTGGGTGAGCGTCACCAGGTTGGTGCGCATGACGTCGACGAAGTCCTGTTCGGCATCGAGCTGCATCTCCAGCGGATCGAGGTGAACGGCGTTGACGTCGAACTCCTCGGCGAGGGCCTTAACGAAGTGCGCCGTTGTCGGCTCGTCGTAGAACACGGTGCCCACGTTGTGGGCAGCGATCACCTGCCCGATTTCGCGCACCCGCGCCGGGGAGGGTTCCGCTTCGGGGTCGATGCCGGCGATTCCGACCTGTTCCAACCCGTAACGGTCGGCGAGGTAACCGTAGGACTCGTGGTTGCTCACCAGCGTGGCGCCCTCGCAGCGCGCCAGCTCGGCGGCGTAGTCGGCGTCGATGCCTTCGAGGGTGTCTCGCAATCGCTGCGCGCCATCGTCGAAGTCAGCCGCACGCTCCGGATCCGCCTGCCCCAGCGCCGCCGCCACCTGGTCGCCGACGGCGGCAAGCCTCAACGGGTCGAGCCAGAAGTGCGGATCGGCCTCGAGGAGATCGGCTGCCTCGGCGGCGTCGACGACACGCTGCGGGTCGGTCGCCGCAATCGCATCGTCGACGGCCGGCTGCAGGCCCGACAGGTAGACGACGAGCGGGGCGTCGTCGACCTG
>DATGSB010000090.1:0-2062 GCA_035303045.1 Actinomycetaceae bacterium
TCCAGCAGCTGCAAGACGTCGCGGGTGGTGGCCTCGCGATCCGCGAGCTGTTCTACGAGGGCGGCGAGGCGTGCGCGCACTCGGTGATGTCGTTCTGCGCGCTCGGTGGCCCTGGCGAAATGCTCGCTGAACGTCTCGCGCAGGCTGGGCGGGTCTTGCCCGGTGATCGCTCGAACCTGTGCCAGCGACATCCCTAAGGACCGCAACATGGACACGCGATACAGCTGCTGGATCGCCGCCTCGTCATACAGTCGATGGCCGGCGACGGAGCGGCCCATCGGAAGCACGAGGCCGAGAGACTCGTAATGATGCAGTGTGCGCACGCTCACCCCCGAGGCGGCTGCAACTTCACCGACCCGCATACCACCGTCGCTCGTGCGTCTCGCCATGCGGGCAGCCTAGGACCTCACGCTGCGTGAGGTGCAAGCAGCAGAGGTCGAACGTGAACGCGATGCGTGCACACCGTCACCGGCTGGAGCGGGCTGGATAGAGTGCATGTCGTGAGTCGCGCCCGCGGCGCCATGGGCGCCGTCACCAGCTATCCCTGGGTGGTCGCCACCCTCCTTGTCGGCATCATCGGACTTGGCCTCCTCGCCACGCCGGCGCGCGACGTCGCGCCCTGGCTCGTCGGTGGCTACGCGCTGGCGGTGGCCGCGTGGGAGGCCCTCGGCATGGTCCGTCAGCTGCTTCGCGGGCACGCCGGGTTGGACGTCCTCGCCGTCACCGCGGTGACCGCCGCCGTGCTGGTCGGCGAGCCGTGGGCCGCCCTCGTCGTCGTCCTCATGCTCACCGGCGGGGCGATGCTGGAGGACTACGCCGAGAACCGATCGAAGCGCGAACTCACCGCTCTGCTCGACAAGGCCCCGCAATACGCGACGGTGCGGCGCCCCGGGGTCGAGGGCGCTGCGGGTGGGGAACCGCGTACGCAGGACGTGCCGGTCGATGAGATTGTCGTGGGAGACGTCCTGCTCGTGCGCCCCGGCGCGCTCGTGCCCGTGGACGCCGTCCTCGTCTCCGCTCACGGGATCTTCGACGAAGCCTCCCTCACCGGTGAGAGTCTCCCGGTTGAGCGCATCGCGGGGGAACGCGTCCCCAGCGGAGCCGTCAACGGCTCCGCGGCCGTCACCATGCGGGCAGTGGCGTTGGCGGCCGACAGCGAGTTTCAACAAATCGTGCGCCTCGTGGATGAGGCTGCCCGAAGCAAGGCGAAGGTCGTGCGGCTCGCCGACCGCTACGCGGTGCCCTTCACGGTGGTGTCCCTTCTCATCGCGGGCGCCGCGTGGGCGCTCAGCGGTGACGCCACACGGTTTGCCGAGGTGCTGGTGGTGGCCACCCCGTGCCCGCTGCTCATCGCCGCACCCGTGGCATTCCTCGGCGGCATGAGCCGCGCCACCCGGGCGGGCCTCGTGGTCAAGGGCGGGGGCACCCTTGAGCAACTGGCGAGGATCCGCTCTGCCGCCTTCGACAAGACGGGGACCCTCACAACCGGGCGACCCGAACTCGAGGTCATCCACCCTGCGCCCGGCTTCGGCGAGGAGGAGGTCCTGCAGCTCGCGGCCTCCGCGGAGGTGTACTCCTCCCACGTCTTGGCCGAGGCCGTCATCGCCGCGGCACGCAGCCGTGGCCATGAGCTCCTCGACGCCACGCACGCCGAAGAAATCGCCACCAATGGCGTCGCAGCTACCCTCGTGCCGCAACACGTCGGCCCCGCGGGATCCGCCCCTGCGCCCGTCGTCGTGCGGGTCGGCAAACCCAGCTGGCTGCGCGAATACGCCGCCGAGCTCACCGCCGCTCCCCTGGAGGCCGGCCAGCTCGCCATCTACGTCGCCGTCGACGACCGATACGCGGGTGCCATCATCATGCGCGATCGGATCCGGGCTGAGGCGGGGCCTGCGCTGGCCGAGATGACCGGCCTCGGCGTGCGACGCACTGTGCTGGTCACCGGCGACGTCTCAGCGACGGCGGACCCCATCGCCGCGGAGCTGGGGATCGGCGAGGTCCACGCCGAATGCCGGCCGGCGGACAAGGTCGAGATTGTCGGTGCGCTCGAGCCGCGCCCGGT
>DATGSB010000091.1:0-4550 GCA_035303045.1 Actinomycetaceae bacterium
ACAAGATCTTCGTCGTCGGCGGCGGCCTCATCATGCTCGTCGGCTTCGTGCTGCTCGCCCAACTCGACCACACGTCCTCCGAGCTGGCGCTCACCCTCGCCATGGTCGTCGTCGGCGTCGGCCTCGGCGGCTCGATGCAGACCTTCACTGTGATCGTGCAGAACGCGGTCAGCCGAGCCGACCTCGGCGTCGCTACCGCGGCCACCCAGTTCTTCCGCAACGCCGGCGCCACCATCGGGGTCGCGCTGCTTGGCACGATCATGTCCTCCCGGGTCGCTGCGTCGCTGCCGGCCTACCTGCCCGCCGGCGCGACGGGCCCGGGCGGTATGGAGATCAACGCCGACGCCGTCCTCGACCCGCAGCTCGTCACGCAGCTGCCCGAGGACATCGCGTTGGCCGTCCGGCACGCGCTGGGGGACGGGTTGCACGGCGTTTTCGTCGCCGCCATCCCACTGGCGCTCATTGCGGTGATCGCCTCGCTCTTCGTTAAGGTGATCCCGCTGCGCGAAACACTCGAGCCGCTGGAGGCTCCCGCCGACGCGGTGGGGGAGGGCAGGGCCGAGGTCGACCCGCAGTAGCCAGCGACGCCGCTACCGCGCGGCACGGGAGAAGGAGCGAGCCGGTGACGACGACGTCGTGGCAGGGCGGACGAGCCAGCGATTCGGTCTTCGCGTTGCTCGCCCCCAATGGCGGGCCGATGACGTTGGAGGGCACCAACACCTGGGTCGTGCGTCCCCCCGGCGCCGCCGAGGCGATCGTGCTCGACCCCGGCCCCGCCGGTCATCCCGAGCACCTGGCGGCGGTTGTCGAACACGCCGGTGCCGTGGCGCTCACGCTGCTCAGCCACCACCACCGCGACCACAGCGAGGCCGTGACGTCGGGGGAGTGGGCCCAGGTCATCGCCGATGCTCCCGTGCGCGGCGGCGGGCAGGGCGCGGCACTGAGGGATGGCGAACTCCTCGCGGTTGGCGGCCTCGAGCTCGAAGTACTGCACACCCCGGGCCATACGGCAGATTCCATCAGCCTGCTGCTCGCCCACGAGGGCGTGCTGTTATCGGGGGACACGGTGCTGGGGCGGGGCAGCAGCGTCGTGCCGTGGCCCGACGGCGACCTCGGCGCCTACTTCGACTCCCTGGATCGCCTCATCGACCTCGCCGAGGAGGGGCGCATCCGGCGCATCGCCCCCGGGCACGGCCCCGTCATCACCGAGCCGCTCGTCGTCCTGCGGCAGCTGCGCTCCCACCGCCTGAGCCGCCTCGAAGAGGTCCGCGGCGCGCTGGGGCAAGGGATCCGCGCCCCCGAGGCCCTCGTCGCCCACATCTACGGCGAGCTGCCGCGCCTCCTCACGTGGGCGGCGACCGCCACCGTGCGCGCTCAACTCGCCTACCTCGGCGAGGACGTCGCAGCCGAGGATCACGACGGCTGAGACCCGCTCGCCGAGGCTTTATGCGACGTCAGGGCAGGAGCCAGTCGACGGGGGCGGCGTCCTGTTGGGCGAGCAGCTCGTTGGCGCGCGAAAAGGGACGGGATCCGAAGAAGCCTCGCGAGGCGCTCAGCGGGCTGGGGTGAGTCGAGGCGATGACGGGAGTCTCGCCGAGGAGCGGGCGCAGCGTTTGGGCGGCGTTGCCCCACAGGATCGCGACGAGCGGCCCGCCGCGGGCCACAAGCGCACGAATGGCGTGATCGGTGACGGTTTCCCAGCCCAGGCCGCGGTGAGAAGCCGGGGTTCCCGGACGCACCGTGAGCACGCGGTTGAGAAGCATGACGCCCTGTTCGCTCCACGGGCTGAGGTCCCCGCTGCTGGGCAGCGGCACGCCCAGGTCGTCCATGAGTTCGCGGTAGATGTTGATGAGGCTGCGCGGCAGCGGCCGGACGTCGCGGTGGACGGCGAAGGACAGGCCCATGGCGTGGCCCGGGGTGGGGTAGGGGTCCTGGCCGACGATGAGCACGCGCACGCCGTCGAGCGGGGCGTGGAACGCGCGCAGGACGTCAGCGGAGGACGGCAGGTAGCTGCGCCCCGCCGCCGTCTCGGCTCGCAGGAACTGCCCGAGTTCCCGCAGGGTGGGCTCCACCGGCGCGAGTGCGCGGGCCCACTGGGGATGGATGACCTGATCGAGCGGCGGCACGGCGGGAGCGGTCACGCGGGTCAGAATAGGTCGCCCGCGTGCGCGCCGGCCACCGGCGCCGCGTGAGGGTAATGACACTGCTGTTATTCGCGCCTACGATGGGCACGTCCGCGATTCGTCATCGCCTTCGGAGGAGAGACATGGCAGCAGAGCACGCCCCCGTCGCCGAGGACCCCTCGGCCGCTCTCACCGACACCGAGCGCGAGATCCTGGAGTTCGAGCGCCAATGGTGGAAGTACGCGGGCGCGAAGGAAGCTGCCATCCGTGATCTCTTCGCCATGAGCGCCACCCGGTACTACCAGGTGCTCAACTCCCTCATCGATTCCGAGGCCGCGCTGGCTGCCGACCCGATGCTGGTCAAGCGGCTGCGGCGGCTGCGTGATGCGCGACAGCGCGAACGCTCGGCGCGCCGACTCGGCGGCATGTCCCCCGGGGCGGCCAGCTCGTAGCTCACCGGGGAGCCTGCGAAGACGCTAGCCTGCTCGCGTGAGTGCGTATCCCGAGGACGAGTTCGATGTTGCCGGCCGCGACCGCTCCCCCGAAGGGGTCCATCGCGAGGTCAGGCCGGTGTGGCGGATGCTGCTGCCCTACGCCCTCGTCGTGGTCCTCGTGCCGCTGCTAGCCCTGGGCGCGTTCCAACTCATCCAGGGCGGCGACGGCGGCGAGGAGCCGACCGCTGCGCCCGAGACGACGCAGCCGACGGACGACGCCAACGGCGCCGACAACGGTGAGGACGGCGACAACGGCGAGGAGAGTCCGGCCCCCGAGGAGACCGACACCGACGTCCCCGAGAGCCCGGAGGTCGAGGAGACCACGCCGGAAACCGACGAGGACGAGCTGCCCGCCGACGTCATCACGAGCACGACGATCTCCGTGCTCAACGGGGCGGGAATCAGCGGGCTGGCAGGCGAGGCCGCGGCCCAACTGCAGGAGCGCGGGTTCACGGCCGTGACTGCCACCGACTACACGGCCGGCTCGCCCGCCGACACCACGCTGTACTACCGGCACTCGGGCCTCGCGGCGACAGCGGAAGCCGTGGGATCGGAGCTTGGCATCACCAACCTCGTGGAGCTGGCCTCCGCGACCCAGAACGTTGAGATTGCCATCGTCCTGCGCGCCGATTTCGCGCAGTAACCGCGGGCTCCGGCCGGTGTAGCCAAATTGTGATCATTTCGTGCTGTCAAAGTGAGCGCACTCACACCTATGGTGGCAAGCATTGCTCCACAGCGTCGTGGGGGACTAGCCGGGCCGGTGACTTCAGGGTCACCGGCCCGGCCCTTTTGTTGCCGGGGTGAGGGTGCCTCATTGCGTGGGCGGCGGGCACCCGAGCCGCATCGAGGGGGGCGCCTTGCACTCTCGGGTGGAGAGTGCCAAAATCGGATTAGCACTCTCCGTGCGAGAGTGACAGAAAGACATTGCTTGGTGAGTGAGGCGCAGGCCCGTACGGGACGTGACCGTGCGTGGCGTGCGTCGTCCGTCGCGGGCACGAACCAGGCTCCCACGCTACAAGCGGAGGATCTACCCCCATGGCAAAGATGATTGCCTTTGACGAGGATGCCCGTCGCGGCATGGAGCGGGGCCTCAACAGCCTCGCTGACACCGTAAAGGTCACCCTCGGCCCCCGGGGCCGCAACGTTGTGCTCGAAAAGAAGTGGGGCGCCCCCACGATCACCAACGATGGCGTGTCCATCGCCAAGGAGATCGAGCTCGAGGACCCCTTTGAGAAGATCGGCGCGGAGCTCGTCAAGGAGGTCGCAAAGAAGACCGACGACGTCGCGGGTGACGGCACCACCACCGCCACCGTGCTCGCTCAGGCGCTCGTGCGCGAGGGCCTGCGCAACGTCGCGGCCGGCGCCAACCCGGTCGCGCTGCGCCGCGGCATCGACAAGGCCGTAGAGGCCGTTGTCGCCGAGCTGCACAAGGCCGGCGTCGAGGTCGAGACCCGCGAGCAGGTCGCCGCCACCGCGGCCATCTCCGCCGGTGACCCCGACATCGGTGACCTCATCGCCCAGGCCATCGACAAGGTCGGCGCCGAGGGCGTCATCACCGTCGAGGAGTCCCAGACCTTCGGCCTCGAGCTCGAGCTCACCGAGGGAATGCGCTTCGACAAGGGCTACATCTCGCCCTACTTCGTCACCGACGCCGAGCGTCAGGAGGCCGTCCTCGAGGACGCCTACGTGCTGCTCGTGGAGTCGAAGATCTCCAACGTCAAGGACGTGCTGCCGCTGCTGGAGAAGGTCATCCAGTCCGGCAAGCCCCTCCTCATCGTCTCGGAGGACGTCGAGGGCGAGGCGCTGGCCACGCTCATCGTCAACAAGATCCGCGGCACCTTCAAGTCCGTGGCCGTCAAGGCCCCCGGCTTCGGTGACCGCCGCAAGGCGATGCTCCAGGACATGGCCATCCTCACCGGCGGCCAGGTCATCT
>DATGSB010000092.1:0-4178 GCA_035303045.1 Actinomycetaceae bacterium
TCCCCCGCGCCCGGGATCGCCTTCTCCTCATGGACCAACACGCCGTCCATGTCCGTCAGCCACGTCTCCACCGGCTTGGTCATTGCGGTCATCTCCTCACCTGCCGTCGCGGCAGCTATTCCTCGCCGAAACCGTCCGAAATGACGGCGGTCACCGCGTCGAGTGCGCGTTCGGCGTCCCTGCCGAAGGCGCGCAATTCAACGGTGTCGCCGCGCACGAGCCCGAGGCTCATGAGCGCCAGGACACTCGTGGCGTCGACCCCGTTGACCTCCAGCCGCGCGTCGTAGGACCCCGCCATGCGGGCGACCATCGCGGCGGGGCGGGCGTGCAGGCCGAGAACGTTGTGTAGGACGACGTCGCGTGCGATGACGGGGTCGTCGGTCGCACCGGCGCCGGGCTCGGCCTCGGGGACGTCGGTGAGGAAGGCGGCCAGGGCCGAGCGGGCGGCCGCGGCAACCTCAGCCACCGTGCCGCCCCCATGGGCAGCAACTGCCGCCGCCACGGCGCCCTCGACGATCGGCGCGGCCACGAGCGCCACGGGCCGCTCGGCGGTGGTGAGTTCTTCCGCCACCATCTCGGCGATCATCGCTGCCGAGCCGACATCGGCGAGCGCGACGATGCCCCCGGTGCGCCGGAGGAGTTCCTGTGTGGCCTCGCGCACCCGGTCGTAGCTGGTTCCCAGGGAGCCGTCGGGCATGCCCCCGATGCCGGCCAGCGGAGTCCCGGGCGCCATCTGCCCGGCGAGTTCGACGATGCCCGCGGCGAGCTGCTGGCTATGGGAGACGATGAGCAGGCCGGTGGTTCCCTCGCTCCTCACGTCGCCTCATTGGCCGTGGCGCGGGATTCGGCCGCCTCGGCAGCGCAGCGCAAGAGCATCGCGCTCGACTCTGCACCGGGGTCGCGGTGGCCTGCGCTGCGTTCGCCGAGGTAGCTCGCCCGCCCCTTGGTGGCGACCATCGGTTCCGTGTCGCGCGCTCCCTGTTCGGCGGCGGCGGCCGCCGCTTCGAGGATGGCCCCCGGCTCGGCGCCATCGGCGAGGGCCGTGCGTGCGGCCGTGACGGCGGGGATCCAGGCATCGAGCATGGTCTTCTCCCCCACCGTCGCCTTGCCCCGGGCGGCGATGCCCGTGGCGGCCGCGTCCAGTGCCGCCACGAGCGCCGGCCCGTCGATGTCGGGTGTCGTTGTGGCCGTGGCGGCACGCAGGAAGGCGGTGCCGTAGAGCGGGCCGGCGGCGCCGCCGACCGTCGACATCAAGGTCATCGCCACGGTCTTGAGCACCGCCCCGATGTCGCCGGGATCCGTTTGGGCCAGCGCCGCCGCAGCGGCGGTGAAGCCCCGGTCGAGATTGTCGCCGTGGTCACCATCGCCGATCGCTCGGTCCAGCGCCATGAGGTGCGAGCGCTGCTCCCGCATCGTGGCGTGCGCAAGTTCCATCCACCGCAGTGCCCATGGCACGTCGAGGTTCGTGTGTGCCACGGCCGTTACATCCCCCATCGCAGTGCGATCGTCTTCACCGGCGCGTCCCACAGCTCCAACAGCTCGTCGTCGAGGCGCATGACCGACACCGATGCACCAGCCATGTCCAGGGACGTGACGTAGCTACCGACGAGGGATCTGGTGACCTGCACGCCGTGAGCCTCCAGGATGCGTCGCGCCGCCGCGTAGGCGATGTAGAGCTCCGGGGAGGTGGTCGCGCCCATGCCGTTGACGAAGAGGATGACCTGGTTGCCCTCCCGCAGCGCGAGGTCGGCGACGACGGGCTCCAGCAGCATCGCGGTGAGCTCGTCGGCCTGTGCCATGGCCTGGCGATGGCGCCCGGGCTCGCCGTGGATGCCGATGCCCACCTCGATCTCGTCGTCACTGAGGTCGAAGGATGCCTCCCCGGACGCCGGGACCACCGGCGCGCGAAGGGCCACGCCCATGGATCGGACGGCTTGCGCGGCCCGGGTGGCCAGCGCTGCCACGCTTGCGAGGTCATCGCCGCGCTGGGCGGCCGCCCCGGCGATCTTCTCCACGAGCACGGTGCCAGCCACGCCCCGGCGTCCGGCGGTGTAGGTGGAATCTTCGACGGCCACGTCGTCCTCGACGAGGACGCTGGCGACCTCGGTGCCCTCCGCCTCGGCCAGTTCCTTGGCCATGTCGAAGTTGAGGACGTCTCCCGTGTAGTTCTTGACGATGTGCAGGACGCCGGCGCCGGAGTCGACGGCCGCCGTCGCGGCCTGGATCGGGTCGGGGCTGGGCGAGGTGAAGACGGGCCCGGGCACGGCGGCGTCGAGCATGCCCGGCCCGACGAACCCGGCGTGCAGGGGTTCGTGGCCGCTGCCGCCGCCGGAGATGACTCCGACCTTGCCCGCCGCGGGGGCCCCAGCCCGCGTGACGTACAGCGGTGTGGAGTTCAGCGACACCAGGTCGCTATGGGCCATGACCATCCCGGCGACCGACTGCGTAACGAAATCCGCCGGATCGTTCATCAGCTTTTTCATCGCTTGCTCCCTTGCTGAGCGGCGTCGTGCCGCAGCCGACGATGCCTAACCGCGGCCCAGGAGGATTCGCGCCTCAGCGACGAGGAGGATCGACCCGGTCACCACGACGCCCGCCCCGGGCTCGTTGGCTGCCTCGGCCCGGGTCACGGCGACGTCGATCGCTTCGTCGAGTCGCTCGGCCACATGGACTCGTCCCTCATCGAATACGTCAAACGCGATTTCGGCAAGGTCTGCAGCCGGCATTGCTCGCTCGGTGGCTGCGGTGGTGACGACGATTTCGGCGAGGAATGGTTCGAGCCCGGCCAGGACGGCTTCGGCTTCCTTGTCGGCCATGACCCCGACCACGCCCACGAGGCGACGCAGGTCGAAGGCCTCTTCCAGTGCGTCGCGCAGCGCGTCGATGCTCGCGGGGTTGTGCGCGCCGTCGACGATGATTGTCGGGCTGGTGCGCACCACTTCGAGGCGGCCGGGTGAGGACACCGCCGCCATCCCGTGTTCCACTACTCCGCCGTCCAGCGAGCCGCCGCCGAAGAAGCTCTCCACCGCGGTGAGCCCGAGCAGGGCGTTGTGGGCCTGATGGGCGCCGTGGAGGGGGAGGAAGACGTCGGTGTAGGTCGCCGCGGGAGTGCGGAGCGCCAGCATCTGCCCGCCCACGCCGATCTGACGATCCACCACGCCCATGTCCGTGCCCTCGCTCAGGAGGCGGGCGCGTCGCTCGGTGGCTGCCTCCGCGATGACGGCGGCGACCTCCTCGCGTTGCTCGGCGGTGATGACGGTGGCGCCCTCGGCGATGATTCCTGCCTTCTCGCGGGCGATATCGGTGAGCGTGGCGCCCAACCACTGCTCGTGGTCGCGGGAGATCGACGTGAGAACTGCGATGGACCCGTCGACGACATTGGTCGCGTCCCAGCGCCCACCCATGCCCGTCTCGACGACGGCGACGTCGATGGGGGCGTCGGCGAAGGCCGCGTAGGCCATGACGGTGAAGACCTCGAAGAAGCTCAGGTGCGGACCGCCGGCGGCCCTGGAGCGCTCGTCGGCGAGTGTGATGACGGATTCCACCTCGTGCCACACGCTGACGAACGCCTCGGGGCTGATGGGCTCGCCGTCGATGGCGATGCGCTCGCGCACGTCGGAGAGGTGGGGCGAGGTGAAGCGGCCGGTGCGAAGGCCGGTCTCCCGCAGCAGCTGCTCGATGACTCGGGCGGTGGAGGTCTTTCCGTTCGTTCCCGCGACCTGGATGACGGGGTAGGCCCGGTGGGGGGAACCGAGCAGGTCGAGCGCGTCGTGGACGCGGTCGAGGCTCGGTTGCACGTCGTGTTCCGGGGCCCGGGTGAGGATCTGTTGGTAGATGCGGTGGACCTCGGTGCGCACCACGGCCTGCTCCGCGTCCGTCGGCGAGTAGACGTCGCTGACATCATCGGAGTCCAGGACGTCGTCGACGACGCTCGGGTCGGGGCCGGCAACCAGCCCGGAGGCGAGCAGCTCGCGCGCAGCCTTGTCGTGCTGCGTCTCGTCACCGGTGGGCGTGGGTGCCGCGTCCTCGGGGTGGCGGGCCATCATCGCGTTCCTTCCGGGTTGTCGGTCTTCGTCAGGTGGACGGCGATGTCGCCGTTGTCGTGGGCGCGAATCTCGAGCTGGTGCGCAAGCGTTTCGCGTGCGATGAGGTCGGCATGGCCCCGTAGGGCGGCCTCG
>DATGSB010000093.1:0-2459 GCA_035303045.1 Actinomycetaceae bacterium
GTCAGCTGGCGCGGGCGCTGAGCTCCAGCGGCGCGACGTCGGCGCCCAGGGCGTGGAGCTTGCCCATGAAGTCCTCGTAGCCGCGGTAGATGATGTCGATGCCGCTCACCCGGGAGGTGCCCTCGGCGGCGAGTGCCGCGATGAGGTGGGAGAAGCCGCCCCGCAGGTCGGGCACGACGATGTCGGCCGCGCGCAACGGTGTCGGGCCGGAGACGACGGCCGAGTGGTAGAAGTTGCGGTGCCCGAAGCGGCACGGCGAGCCGCCGAGGCACTCGCGGTAGACCTGGATCTGGGCCCCCATGCCGCGCAGCGCCTCGGTGAAGCCGAAGCGGTTCTCGTAGACCGTCTCGTGGACGATCGACAGGCCCTTGGCCTGGGTGAGGGCGACGACGAGCGGCTGCTGCCAGTCGGTCATGAAGCCGGGGTGGACGTCGGTCTCCAGGACGATGGAGTTGAGCTCCCCGCCGTTGTGCCAGAAGCGGATGCCGCTGTCGCTGACCTCGAAATCACCACCGACCTTCCGGAAGGTGTTGAGGAAGGCCATCATCCCGTGCTGGTCGGCGCCGCGGATGAAGATGTCCCCGCCGGTGGCCAGGGCCGCGCAGGCCCACGAGCCGGCCTCGATGCGGTCGGTGAGCGCGGTGTAGGTGGCCCCGCCGAGGCGGTCGACGCCCTCGATGCGGATGACGCGGTCGGTGTCCACGGAGATGATCGCGCCCATCCGCTGGAGGAAGGCGATGAGGTCCATGATCTCCGGCTCGGTGGCCGCGTTGCTCAGCTCGGTCTTGCCCTTGGCGCGCACGGCGGTGAGGAGCAGCTGCTCGGTGGCACCGACGCTCGGGTAGGGCAGGGCGACCTTGGCGCCGGTGAGCCCGCGCGGAGCGGTGATGTGGATGCCCTGGGGGCGCTTGTCCACGATCGCGCCGAACTCGCGCAGGATCGTCAGGTGGAAGTCGATGGGCCGGTCGCCGATACGGCAGCCGCCGAGGTCGGGGATGAAGGCCTCCCCGAGGCGGTGCAGCAGGGGTCCGCAGAAGAGGATCGGGATGCGGCTGGAGCCGGCGTGGGCGTCGATGTCGGCGACGTGCGCGGTCTCGACGTCGCTGGAGTCGAGCCGGATGACGCCGGCCTTGGAGTCGTAGTCGACCGTGACGCCGTGGAGGCGCAGCAGTCCGGAGACGACCTCGACGTCCTTGATCTGCGGGACGTTGCGCAGCTCGGAGGGTTCCTCCCCCAGGAGCGCGGCGACCATCGCCTTGGAGACGAAGTTCTTGGCACCCCGGACGGTGATCTCGCCCTTCAGCGGAGCACCGCCGTTGACCTGCAGTACCGAGTTCATATCTACCTCACAGCCGCGTCGGACCCGCGTGGCCCGACAGTTCAGCATAGGCCGCTCGTGTGATGACGCGATGGGGGCCGGTGAAGGGCTCGTGAAGATGGAAGGCAACTCACAGCCCCACCGGCCTATCGTGCCGTCATGGAGCGGCTGAGCTGGCTGCCGGCGCAGGCCGGCGTGACCGGTCCGGGGTGTCCGGGCCCGTCCTCCGAGCTGCTCGCCGAGCCGGTCTCGGCCGTGACGAGCCTGGCGTTCGTGGTGGCCGGCGGGATCATCGCGGCCGGTGCGCGGCGTCGTCGTCCTGGGCGCGTCGGTGGCACCTCGCTCACCGGCTACGCCCTCCTCGTGGCCGGCATCGGCGTCGGATCGGTGATCCAGCACGGGCCGCGGCCGCCGTGGCAGGACCCGGCGCACGACCTCCCGCTCGCCGCCACCCTCGCCTTCGTCGCCGCCGACGCCGCCGCCGGCCTCCTCGGGCGGCGCCGGGTCTGGTGGTGGTGGGCGCTCCCGACGGCGGCGCTGCTGCCCGTCATCGTCCTCGCGCCGCGGGCCGGTGACCTCGCGCAGGCCGGGGTGGCCGCCGTCGCCGTCGTGCTCGCGGTGCTGCGCGCCCGGTCCGTCCCGGCCGCGCGACGGCGCACGGCCGCCGCGCTGGGGCTGCTCGCCGTCGGCGGCCTCGTGGGGACGCTGTCGCGGGCGGGCGGGCCGCTGTGCGTGCCGGGGAGCCTGTGGGACGGCCACAGCGTGTGGCACGTGCTCGCCGCGGCCGCGCTCGTGGTCCTGGCCCCGGTCCTCGGCGCCGGCTCGGCCGCGTCCCCATCTCCCGCCGAGCGCGCCCCTTCCGATCAGCGTTCGCCCCGCAGCACGGGCGAACGGTGAACGAGAGGGGCGAGCTGGGCGGGGAGGTCTGAAACGGCCTGGCGGCCGGGCCGGCTTCGGTAGGGTCGCGGCGATGATCGACGACGAGGTCCAGCCGGCCGCCCCCTCCCCCGCTCCCCGCCTCGCGCCCGTGGCGGCCGTGTGGCGCTACGTGATCGGTGTGGCCGCCGCGCTCGTCGGGCTGCTGCCGTGGCTGGTCTCGGGCATGCGGCTGCCGGTGCAGAACCTCTGGGCGCTGCCCACG